>CALPQP020000066.1 GCA_943325745.2 Gulosibacter massiliensis | reverse complement strand
GGCCAGGTCGGTCCACGCGCCCGCCGGTCGCATGACATCATCGTCGTGAAGTCCCTGCCGCTCGCGACCGAGGGAACCAATCGCATCGCGCGACTGGCCGACAACTATGGGATGTTCGGCTCGGTCGACGTGCTGTCACCGTCGATCGGCGACCCACGGCTCATTGTCGGTGAACAAAAACCGACGGTCATTCGCGAACGAGTGGGAAACCGCGAATTCCGTGTCGATGACAACGGTTTCTGGCAGGTTCACCGCGAAGCAGCCACGACCCTGACGGCCGAGGTTCGGGACGCGATTGACCCTGTCCATTTCGACGCCACAGCGCTCAACCTTGACCTCTACGGCGGCGTTGGCTTGTTCGCGGTGGCGCTCGCCGACCTCGGTGGACCATCGACCCGAGTCACGAGCGTCGAATCAGACGAGCGCGCGACCGAACACGCGGGCGAAAACCTCAGTGAGTGGGTCGGCGCGTTTGCCGAAACGGGCACGGTCGAAAAGTGGCTGCGCACACTCGATCAGCGTGCGACTCCGACGGAACGGTCGCGACTCGCGGCGGGAACGGTTGTTCTCGATCCCCCGCGCTCGGGAGCGGGTCGTGAGGTCATGGCGACTCTCGGCCGACTCGCTCCTGCCCAGATTGTCTATGTCGCGTGCGACCCGGTTGCCTTGTCGCGTGACATCGCGTTTGCGCGCGAACACGGCTATCGCCCGAAGCGCCTTCGTGCCCTCGATTTGTTCCCGCACACCCACCACGTCGAAACCATCGTGACGTTCGTCAAGGACGAGAATCCGCGGGGATAGGTGCCCCGACAACGCACTCTCGCTAAGGTAAATATGTGAGCGAGAAGAAACCGACCCCCGGACCCGCGACGACCGCTGAACGAATCGCTGATTTTGCCGAGCGACTCAAGCGACTCGATGAGGCGCAAAAGGCCGCGACCGAAAAACAAAAAGCCAAGGGCAAGAATTCGGCGATGGCGCGCATAATGCAACTCGTCGACCCTGGCACCGGCTTCACCGAAATTGACAAGTTCGTTCGTTCGCGCGGCGACTCGTTCGGGGACTCGGGCAAGCGCCCCGACCGCGACGCCGTCATCATGGGCGTTGGCCGAATTCACGGTCGCGAGGTAGGTATCTTCAGCCAGGACTTTAGCGTGTTCGGCGGTTCGCTAGGAGAAGCAGCCGGTGCCAAAATCGTCAAACTTCAGGAATACGCGCTCAAAGCGGGTGTACCCATCATCGGAATCCTCGATTCGGGCGGCGCTCGAATTCAAGAAGGCGTGACGGCCTTAGGGAAGTACGGCGAGATTTTCCGTCTCAACACTCAGTCGAGCGGTGTGATTCCGCAGTTCTCGATCATTTGCGGTCCGGCAGCGGGTGGCGCGGTATATTCACCCGCTCTCACCGACTTCGTCGTCATGGTCGACAAAACGAGCCAAATGTTCGTCACGGGACCCGACGTGATCAAGGCGGTGACGGGCGAAGACGTCGGCATGGAAGAACTCGGTGGCGCGGAAACGCACTCGGTGCGAACCGGGGTTTCGCACTATCTTGCGAGCGACGAGCCCGACGCGTTCGATTACGTGCGTTCGGTACTCGCCTACTTGCCACAAAACAACCTCGCTGAACACCCGCTGTACGCATCCGTCGTGTCCGAGACCCCGACCGAGGCCGACAAAGAACTCGACGTGATCATTCCGGACAGCGCGAACCAGCCGTACGACATGCTCGATGTCATTGCTAGGTCGGTGGACGATGATTCCTTCCTCGAGGTCCAACCGCTGTTCGCGCCCAACATCATCATTGGTTTTGCCCGTGTCGAAGGAAAACCGGTCGGAGTGGTCGCCAACCAACCGAAGGAGATGGCGGGAACGCTCAACATCGAAGCCAGCGAGAAGGCTGCCCGATTCGTCCGCTTTTGCGATGCGTTCGGGCTCCCCATCATTACGCTCGTCGACGTTCCCGGTTTCTTGCCGGGAACCGACCAGGAGTGGCAGGGGGTCATTCGCCGAGGCGCGAAGTTGCTCTATGCCTATTCCGAAGCGACCGTGCCCCTCATCACCGTGATCACGCGCAAGGCCTACGGCGGGGCATACATCGTGATGGGTTCGAAGCATCTTGGTGCTGACATCAACATGGCGTGGCCGACCGCGGAACTCGCCGTCATGGGCGGTCAGGGAGCTGTCAACATTTTGTACCGCGCTGAAATCAAGGAAGCCGAAGAAAATGGTGAGGATGTCGCGGCACTGCGCGCGAAACTGGCGAGCGAGTACACCCAGAATGTTGCGAGTCCATTCCTCGCCGCTGAGCGTGGCGAGATCGATAACGTCATCTACCCACACATGACGCGAATCGCGATTATTCGGTCTATGCGTGCTCTCGGGACGAAGCGCGCCAGCATGCCGGCCAAGAAGCACGGGAACATCCCGCTCTAATGGCCGAACCAGCACCGGACCTTCACCCGCTCACGCAGATCCACGTCGTGGGAGGTTCCCCCTCTCCCGACCAGGAAGCCGCGGTAATCGCCGTCGTGGCGGGGATGCTGCGCGAAGGCGGAGCGGTCGAAGAGGACAAGCGTGTCGATGGCTGGACTCGCGACACGCGCGCACCTCGCGATCCCGTCGCCGGTCGAACCTGGTCGAATCCGCTGCGCTAGTGGTCGCGGTCATTCACTGGTTTGATCAGGTCGAGTCGACGAGTCGAACCGCTCAATCGACCGATTTCGGTCACGGGGACGTGATCGCGACATCGGACCAGACCGCAGGACGAGGGCGAATGGACCGAATATGGTCGATGGACCCGGGAACTGGTGTCGCGATGACCGTTGTTATCTCACGCGCTGCGCTGGGCTTGCCAGCCCACATGACGCGGTTGCCACTGTGTGTCGCCGTCGCATTGGCTGGCATCATCTCCGGTCACGCTCAGGAGGGAATTCTTACGACGGTCAAGTGGCCCAACGACGTTCTTGTCGGCGGTCGCAAGGTGGCAGGAATACTGATCGAATCGCTGGACACGGATCGAATCGCCGTCGGAATCGGGATCAACGTCACGGGCATCCCCGACGGGCTCATGGCCGACACCGTGACGTCACTCGCGGCGGAGGGCGTCTCACTCACCTCCTCGACCATCGTGCCTGTGCTCGCCGACGCGGTGATTCGAAGTGCCCAAACCCTCGATAATGACCAATTGCTGGCTGAACTCCAGAGCGCCATCGATACCGTCGGACGTCAGGTTTGGATTGAATTGCCCGACGGCCGTGTCGCATCGGGCCGCGCGACGGGGCTCGGGCTCACGGGCTCGCTTCTCGTCGAGACCGTAAACGGCACCGAAGAATTCGTGGCGGGGGACGTCACGCATCTTCGCCTCGGGGGCCACGAGTCGGTTCGGTAGGCTGAAACAGTCCTCATCCCGTCCAAAGGAGTGCTGTGCGAGTCATCGGTGTCATCGGGGGAGGCCAACTCGCCCGGATGATGATCGGCCCCGCTATCGAACTAGGTTTCGAACTGAGGGTTCTGGCGGAAACGAACGATTCTTCGGCCCGCGATCGCGCAACGACCGTGGGGGATTTTCGTGACCTCGACACTGTTTTGACATTCGCCCGAGGCGTGGACGTGATCACGTTCGACCACGAGCACGTGCCATCTGACATCATCGTGGCCCTCGAAAAGGCGGGTGTCGCTGTGAGACCAGGATCCGCGACGCTCGCTGTCGCTCAGGACAAGATCGTGATGCGGCACACTCTTGAAGAATTGGGTCACCCACTTCCTGTCTGGGGAGTCGCCGAAACAACGGCTGACGTTAAGGGTTTTCTCGATACCAACGGCGGCCGTATCATCGCGAAAGTGCCACGCGGTGGTTATGACGGTAAGGGAGTCGCAGTCGTCACCGACGCCGCGCAGGTCGCGGAATGGTTGGATCGAGGCCCCGTCCTGATGGAAGAGATGGTCGATTTCTCACGTGAGCTCGCCCAGCTCGTTGCCCGCCGCCCCAGCGGAGAGACGTCCGTCTGGCCCGCGGTCGAAACGACGCAGGCGAATGGCGTGTGCGCCGAAGTGATTCTTCCTGCGCCAACCGACGACAGTCGCATCGTCGAGGTTGCCGCGGAACTGGGTCGACAGATCGCGATTGACTTGAACGTCAACGGTGTCCTCGCGGTCGAGCTGTTCGAAACGACCGATGGTCGCCTTCTCGTCAACGAATTGGCGATGCGACCCCACAATTCCGGCCACGTCACCATCGAAGGCAGCGTGACCTCGCAGTTTGAACAACACCTTCGCGCGATTTGTGACATGCCTCTCGGTTCGACCAAATCGCTCCACCCGTGGGCGGTAATGGTTAATGTGTTCGGTTCGATGGACCTCGAGCGATACAGCCGCTTGACCCAATCCAGCGACGTAAAACTTCACAACTATGGCAAGGACCCGCGCGCAGGCCGCAAAGTTGGTCACGTCACCGCGACAGGAACCGACGTCACCGACACCATGGCCAGGGCGCGCGCCGCGGCGGAAATCTTTCATGCCGACATTTAGCATGGAAAGGTGAGCACGCCACTCGTCGCTGTTGTTATGGGATCCGACTCGGATTGGCCAACGATGAGCGCTGCCAAGGACATCCTGGAACAATTTGGCGTCGCGTCCGATGTGCAGGTGCTGAGTGCCCATCGCACCCCCGAGGCCATGATCGAGTGGGGCAAACAAGCTCGCTCGAATGGTGTCTCAGTCATCATTGCTGGCGCTGGAGGCGCCGCGCATCTTCCGGGAATGCTGGCCTCGGTCACAAGTTTGCCGGTAATTGGCGTCCCTATTGCGTTGTCTCAGTTGGACGGGCTCGACTCGCTGTTGTCAATCGTCCAAATGCCGGGCGGAGTTCCCGTCGCTACGGTATCAATCGGAAACTCCACCAACGCCGCGTTGCTCGCGGTTCGAATGTTGTCAATTTCGAGCCCGACCCTCGCCGCTCAATTGGACGAGTACTCCCTGTCCTTGGCTGACCGCGTCGCCGAAAAAAACGCTGCACTCAAAGATTCGCTCTCGTGAGTCTGACATCACCGATTCGTAACCCAAACCTTCACGACGGTGCAGTAATGCGCCGTCGGGCGTGGTGGCTCATCGTCATGTCGTTGTTTATCCCCGGCTCGGCACAGTTGCTCGCGGGAAATCGTCGACTCGGACGAATCCTGTTTGGCACGTGGCTGGTCCTTTTCCTCATCGGGCTCGCGACGCTGGTGTCTTATCTGCTCGCGGCGGGGTTCACCTTCGGT
>CALPQP020000065.1 GCA_943325745.2 Gulosibacter massiliensis | reverse complement strand
GTGTACCGCATCGTCAGGTCACTCTGGAAAGCGAAGCCCAGGCTTCCGCCGTAGGGGAAAGTGTGCAACTCGCGCGAAACTCTCAGGCACAGAAACAGAGGGGGAGTCCCGTCGCCGATCGCCGGCAGCGTGTCGACTTTCGGAGTCTTGGTGACTGAATCCCTCAAACTCTCTCCACTCGATGCAATTCATCGAGCACTAGGAGCGGCATTCACCGATTTCGCCGGTTGGGACATGCCCGTCCGTTATTCGTCAGATCTCGCTGAGCATCACGCGGTTCGAACTGCAGCCGGAATCTTCGACCTCTCACACATGGCCGAGATTTATATGGTCGGGCCGGGCGCGGGGGCTGCGCTCGATTTCGCCCTCTCGGGAACGCTTTCGAACATCCCCCTCGGCCGGGCAAAGTACTCGCTTCTCCTGAACGATGAGGGGTGCATCCTTGACGACCTCGTCGTGTATCGCACGGGCGATGAAGAATTCTTGGTCGTAGCCAATGCGGGCAACCGTTTCGTCGCCGTCGAGGCAATTCGCGAACGAGCACGCGGATTTGACTGTGTTGTCCGGGACGATTCCGACACTGTCGCACTCGTCGCGATTCAGGGTCCGAACTCGTGTGACATCCTTGACAACATCGACGGGCTCGAGGTGGACGGCCTAGCGGAACTTGGCTATTACCGTTGCCTTTCGGCGACGTTCCGTGGTACCGCGGTGTTGATTGGTCGGACCGGCTACACGGGTGAAGACGGTTTCGAGATCTACATCCCCGCTACGGATGCCGCCGAATTGTGGCGGGCCGCAACGCTCGCCGGTGAGACCCGGGGGCTTCAAGCGTGTGGGCTCGCGTGTCGAGACACCCTTCGCCTTGAAGCGGGAATGCCGTTGTACGGGCACGAACTCAACACTTCGCTGAAGCCGGTTCAAGTCAACGCCGCCGGCGCAGTCGATCAGACCAAGGACAACTTCGTCGGACGGGACGGCGTCATGGCCGGGGTATCAGCAGGCGCCGCTGTCCTCGTTGGACTGCAATCGGACGGAAAACGAGCTGGCCGCGCCGACTACGCCGTTCAGTCGAATGGCCGCACGATTGGGACCGTGACGAGTGGCGCACTGTCACCGACCCTGGGTTACCCCATCGCTTTCGCGCTCGTTGAACCCGACTTTGCCGAAATGGGCACGGTCGTCGACATCGATGTCCGCGGAACCGCAATTCCTGCAACCGTTGTTTCACTTCCCTTCTACTCTCGAAAGGCACGCGCATGAGCATCCCCGCCGAACTTCAATACACCAGTGAACATGAATGGGTTCGAATTGACGGCGACCTCGCTGTCGTCGGAATCACCCAGTACGCCGCCGACGCTCTCGGCGACATCGTCTACGTCGACCTCCCCAAGGTGGGTAGGGCAATCACCGCCGGCAGCGTCGTCGGCGAGGCTGAATCGACCAAGTCCGTCGGAGAACTGTTCGCACCCGTCTCGGGCGACATCGTCGAAGCAAACCAGTCCGTCGTCGACTCACCCGAACTCGTCAACTCTGACCCCTACGGCACCGGTTGGCTGTTTTCGGTCCGTGTGTCCAGTCTTGGCGATCTCATTTCGGCCGACGCCTACGCTGCCCTGATTGCGGAGTAAAGCATGAGCGATTTCCGTAACCGACACATCGGCGTCACCGGAGACGCGCAGAGCGTCATGCTCGGCTCGTTGGGATATTCGTCGCTGGATGAACTGATGGACGCCGCTGTCCCGCCCGCAATCCGCCAAGAAAAATTCCTGTCGCGCATCCCCGAGGCCGCCAGCGAACGCGAGACCATCGCCGAACTTCGCGCGATCGCCAACGAGAACACCGTGGGTCGCAACATGATTGGGCTCGGGTACTACGACACCGTCATGCCGAGCGTCATCAAGCGAAACATCTTTGAAAACCCGTCGTGGTACACGGCGTACACGCCCTACCAGCCCGAAATTGCGCAGGGCCGTCTCGAGGCACTCATCACGTTCCAGACGATGGTGTGCGATTTGACCGGGATGGGCACCGCGAATGCGGGCATGCTGGACGAAGCGTCCGCTTCGGCCGAGGCCATGCTCATGGCACGCCGCGTCTCGGGCAGCGAATCGAATGTCTTCCTCGTGGACGCCGATGTGTTCCCTCAAACCCGAGCCGTACTTGAGACCCGTGCCGCACCAATCGGCGTCGTCCTCAAGTTTGTTGACTTTGCAAACGGAGAAGCCGCTTCAGCGGTTGCCGACGGTGCCTTCGGAGCACTTATTCAATACCCCGGGTCGTCTGGTCGCGTTCGCGACATTTCGGTGGACATCGCGGCAGTCAAGGGTGTTGGCGGCGTGACCGTCGTTGCGAGCGACCTGCTCGCGTTGAATCTTCTCACTTCGCCCGGTTCGCAGGGCGCCGAAATCGTTGTCGGTTCGTCGCAGCGCTTTGGCGTTCCGCTTGGCTTCGGGGGACCGCACTCGGCATTCTTCGCCGTGGCCGCGGGACTCGAACGGCAGATGCCCGGACGCTTGATCGGCGTCTCGCGTGACGCTGACGGTCGACCCGCCTATCGCTTGACTCTCCAAGCCCGTGAACAACACATTCGTCGCGACAAGGCGACTTCGAATATTTGCACGGCACAAGTGCTCCTCGCTGTCCTCGCCGCAATGTACGCCGTCTATCACGGCCCGGCCGGACTCCGTCAAATCGCGATCAATGTCTCGGAAAAAGCGAACCGTTTCGCTCGCCGCGCACAGGCCGCTGGTCACGACGTGGTCCACACCGATTTCTTTGACACCGTTCAGATTCGGGTCCCTGGCAAGGCGAAGGCACTCGCAGCCACCGCCCACGCCGCGGGCTTGTTGCTTCACGTCGCGGACTCCGACACGATTCAGATCAGTTTCGATGAACTCTCGACAGGCTTCGCAACGGGCATTCTGGCGGGCGGCGATGACGTGCTGATCGACCCGATTTTTGGGCTCGCACCCGAAGCGGCATCGACCACGGTTGCCGTGGTTTCTGATACGGCCGTCCCGAGCGCACTCCGTCGTTCGGACGACGTTCTCACCCACCCCGTGTTCAACACGCACCGCAGCGAAACGGCGATGATGCGTTTCCTCAAACGTCTCGCGGACAAGGACTTTGCGCTCGACCGCGGGATGATTCCGCTCGGGTCGTGCACGATGAAGCTCAATTCGGCAACCGAGATGGAAGCCGTTACGTGGCGCGAGTTTGGCGGGGTCCACCCCTTCGCGCCGGCTGCGGACGTCGGGGGGTACCTCCTCCTGATCTCGCAATTGGAAGAGTGGCTCACCGAACTGACCGGCTATGACACCGTCAGCCTCCAGCCGAACGCGGGAAGCCAAGGCGAACTCGCAGGCTTGCTCGCGATTCGCGGGTACCACCTGTCCCGCGGCGACGTTCAGCGTGACACCTGCCTCATTCCGTCGAGCGCCCACGGCACCAACGCGGCTTCTGCTGTCCTAGCGGGGATGAAGGTCGTGGTCGTGGCGTGCCGTGACAACGGTGACGTCGACATTGACGACCTTCGCGCCAAAATCGCCGAGCACGGCGACAATCTGGCGGCTCTCATGGTCACCTACCCGTCTACGCACGGCGTGTACGAGCACGGAATCCGCGAGATCACCGGTGCCGTTCACGACGCGGGCGGTCAGGTCTACATTGACGGCGCCAACCTCAACGCGCTTCTCGGATTCGCCCGCTACGGCGATATCGGCGGTGACGTCTCGCACCTCAACCTGCACAAAACGTTCGCAATCCCACACGGTGGAGGCGGACCCGGTGTCGGCCCCGTCGCTGCGAAGGCTCACCTTGCGCCGTTTATGCCGGGTCACCCGATGGCTCAGGCGACGGCCCACCCCGCGTTCGATTCGGCGACGGGCGGCGACGGACCGTTCGTCCACGCCGGTGGTCCCGTTGCGGCAACACCCTTTGGAAGCCCCAGCATTCTTCCTATCTCGTGGGCCTATGTTCGAATGATGGGTTCTGACGGACTCCGCCAGGCGACCGCCGCCGCGGTGTTGTCGGCGAACTATGTCGCCGCGCGACTTCGCGAGCACTATCCCGTGCTGTACGCGGGTGAAAACGGTCTCGTTGCTCACGAGTGTGTTCTGGACCTCCGCCCGCTCACCGCGGAAACAGGAGTCACGGTCGACGACGTTGCAAAGCGATTGGTTGATTACGGTTTCCATGCACCGACGATGTCGTTCCCCGTACCAGGAACGTTTATGGTCGAACCGACCGAGAGTGAAGACCTGGCCGAAATCGATCGATTCATCGAGGCGATGATCGGTATCAAGCGCGAAGCCGACGCGGTCAGCGCAGGTGAATGGCCTGCGGACGACAACCCGCTGGTCAATGCTCCGCACACCGCCGAGTGTCTCGTCGCGGGGGAGTGGAACCACTCATACTCGCGTGAGGTCGCCGCATATCCGTTCCGTGGCGTCATCTCGGACACGGTTTCAGGTCTGTTCTCGCGTGTAGACCAGCTCAAGTACTGGCCACCGGTCCGTCGTGTCGACGGTGCCTATGGTGACCGGAACCTCGCGTGTGCCTGCCCGGACCCGTCCGCCTTTGCGGAATAGTCCAACGTCCCACGACGGGACTTAGGCGAAAAGGCCCGGAAACAGACCAATCGCGAGCGGGTAACCGACGAACGCAGTGGTGTCGATGATCACGTGCGCGATGACCAGCGGGGCGAGCCTTCGTTTCCACGCGTAGAGCGCTCCAAAAACAAGACCCATTGCGATGTTGCCGACGAACCCACCGAACCCTTGATACAAGTGGTACGTGCCGCGAAGAACTGCGGCGGCGGTGATGATGACCCACGGTGTCCACCCGAGCGTCTTGAGTCGATCAAAAAGGTAGCCGACCACGATGACCTCTTCGCCGATTCCGGCGCGAAGAGCCCACAAAATGAGAACGGGAACGGTCCACCAGTGAGCGTCGAGCGCGGTGGGGACGACTGTTACCCCCAGGTTGAGGGCACGCGCGGCAAGGTAGACGCCGATTCCCGGGATGCCGATCAGTGCGGCGAGGCCAAAACCGACGGCAATCTCGTGCCGCATTTTCCGCCACGAAAAACCATCCGACCACCCGATGCCGATAGCACCGAGGCGCGGCGGAGTATCTCGCCACACGAGCCACACCACGAGTGCAACGGGCGCGAGACCCGAGACGACGCCGAGCACCTGATAGATCAGGTCAAACAGTTCTTGTGTCGCAAGCGGCCGGTTGAGCGTCGCGGTTTGCTGTGACAGT
>CALPQP020000064.1 GCA_943325745.2 Gulosibacter massiliensis | reverse complement strand
GGAGAATTGACGAGCGCGCCAGGTAACTGGTGACCCATGCGGTCGCGCTTGGCACCGAGGTAACCGATATTGACGTCTCCGACGCCGACGACGAGAGGAACGAGTTCCGTCACCTCGACACCGTGCTCGATGAGTTGTCGCCGCTTCTCAGGGTTGTTGGATAACAGTCGAACCGACGAGATTCCGAGATCTTTCAGTATCGCGGCAGCGACACCATAGTCACGCGCGTCTGCGGGGAGGCCGAGTGCCAGGTTGGCGTCCAGCGTATCGAGCCCGTCTTCTTGAAGTCGGTAGGCCTTCAGTTTGTTGGTGAGACCGATTCCGCGGCCCTCGTGTCCACGCAAGTAGACAACGACCCCGCTTTCCGCGTCGATTTTTTCCATCGCCGCATCGAGTTGCGGACCGCACTCGCACTTGAGCGACGCCATCGCTTCACCGGTCAGGCACTCGGAGTGCAGTCGCACGAGGGCGCCGTCGCTCGGTGTTCCCGATACGATGGCGACGTGGTCGACGCGGGTTTCGTTGTCGCGGTAGGCGCGAATGCGGAACGCGCCGTGCGCCGTGGGAACCTGCGTTTCGACTTCGAAGGTATATCGGTGGACGTTGGGGTCGGGCATGGTCTGTAACTCTGACCCGAGGTGTTCGACGAGTTCTTCGATCGAGATAATGGTTAGTTGGTGCTCCGCCGCAAAGGCGATGAGCGTCTCGCCTCGCATCATGCTTCCATCGTCATTGGTGATTTCACCGATAACGGCAACGGGCTGCAGTCCGGCTAGGTCCAGGAGGTCGACGGCTGCTTCGGTGTGACCTGCCCGTTCACGAACTCCACCGGCAACCGCGCGAAGCGGAATGATGTGGCCGGGGCGAATCAGGTCCCCTGGCCCGCTGGCGGGGTTCGCCAGAACCCGGAGCGTTTCCGCACGGTCGCGGGCCGAAATGCCCGTCGTGACGCCTTCAGCGGCGTCAACACTCACCGTATAGGCGGTCCGGCGAGAGTCCTGGTTCTCAGAAACCATGAGTGGCAAATCGAGCTCGTTCGCTCGTTCGTTCGTCATCGGCGCGCAGAGAAATCCGCTCGTGTGACGGATGGTCCAAGCCAACCATTCGGTCGTGACGAGTTCGGCTGCCATGACAACGTCGCCCTCGTTCTCGCGATCGGCTGAATCGGTGACGATTACCGGTTTCCCGGCTTGTAGTTGAGCGATGGCGGTTTCGATGAGCGTCATGCGAACGTCCCTTTCGTGAAGTGCGCAAGACGCGCGATGTGACGCGCGAGGATGTCGGTTTCGATGTTGACAGTGTCTCCCACAGCCAAGGAACCGAGAGTCGTCGCAACCAGGGTTTCAGGGATGAGCGACACTTCACACCAATCGTCGCCGACGGTCGAGACGGTCAGCGAGACCCCGTCGATTGTGATTGATCCTTTGTCCACGATCAACGGTGCGTGTTCGGGTTTGAGGGCGAAGCGGATGACGCGCCAATCACCAGACTGTCGCGTCTCGAGGACGGTGGCTGTCCCGTCGACGTGTCCCTGGACGATGTGCCCACCCAGTTGTTCTCCTGCTGCCATCGCGGATTCTACGTTGACGGTTCGGCCACTCTGCCACTGGTCGGGGTTAGACATCGCGATCGTTTGACCCATCACGTCAGCGGTGAACGAGTCGTCGGTTTGATCGAGAACAGTGAGGCACACCCCGCTGATTGCGATGGAGTCCCCGTGCCCCGCTTTGGCGACGGCTTTGGGCGCTCGAACGGTCACCCGAACCGAATCACCAGACTTTTCGGTTGCGGTGATGGTGCCGAGTTCGGCGATGATTCCCGTAAACACTAGTGAGCCTCTCGAGCCGTGACGACGATGGTTCCGCCCATGACTTCGGTGCTCGTGACGGTGAGCCGACGCGCGTCTGCCAGCGTTCCGATTCCGAGATCACCGGTGGCGGTCTTCTCACCACCGAGAAGGATTGGGGCGAGGCACACGACGTATTCGTCGACGAGACCTTCGCGGATGAACGAGTTCATGAGACGCGGCCCGCCCTCGAGGAACAGGCTGCGAATCCCGATGTTGTAAAGCCGCTCCAGGATCTCGATGAGCGATCCCGATTCTTGCAAGACGCCGCGCGGGTGGCTCCACAGTCCGGAACCGGCCGGGAGAGGGGTGTCGCCAATCACGACGGCAAGTGGTTGATTGGGGAACAGGTTTCCGTCTGCGGTTCGCGCGGTGAGGCTCGGGTTGTCAGCGATTGCGGTTCCCGTTCCGATAGCGATGGTGTCGTGCTGTGATCGCAAAAGATGAATATAGGTGCGCGACTCAGCGGACGTAATCCACTGGCTGGTCCCGTCGGTAGCAGCTGTTCGCCCATCGAGGCTCGAGCCCCACTTGGCCGTCACCCAGGGACGACCGAGACGGTTTGCCGTCAGCCACCGTTCGACGAGATGGTATCCCTCGCCCGATAAAACACCAGAGACAACCTCGATCCCGGCGGCACGCAGAGTCTCCGCCCCTCCACTAGATTTCTGGCCGGGGTCGTCGAGTGAATACACGACTCGTGTCACACCGGCATCGATGAGCGCTTGAGCGCACGGCCCGGTTCGGCCGGTGTGGTTGCACGGTTCGAGCGTGACAACGGCGGTTAGGCCGCGTGCGCTCTCGACCTTTGACAGCGCGTCAACCTCGGCGTGCAGGGTGCCCGCACCGCGGTGCCAGCCTTCAGCAACGATCGTGCCGGTGTCGTTGACAAGCACACAACCGACCTGGGGGTTCTCGCCGGTGCGGGGACCGCGTTCGGCGAGCTCGCGTGCTCGGCGCATCGCGTCATCGTATGTACTGATGGGCATGTGGACTCCTTTCGAGCAGGGAATCCGGGGATGCGACAATGAATCGCGAGGCCCACCAAGCTGCGGCGAACCCCATCGTGCATCCTCCCATCCGGACTATAACCGTCGGTCCCGGAGTTTCACCAGGTCAACCGCGTGGCCGAGGCCACACGGGTCGCGGACTTTAACCGCCGGCTCAGATTTTCGCTGACCCCGGAGCACGTGCTCTTCGTCTATGGTAACCCTGAAACGTCTTTCGTGCCATGGCGATGTCCAAGAATTGGCCAAGAAAGGCACGCGTCCGCTGAATACACTGTCACCGTGGCTAACTTTGTCGTTGCGTTGGATTCGGGTACTACCTCAACCCGTGCGGTGATTTTCGACCACGACGGAATTCCAATCGGGTCCGCGCAGATTCCGCACGAACAAATCTTCCCAAAGCCCGGCTGGGTCGAGCATGACGCCGCAGAACTCTGGCAAAACGCATCAATCGTGCTCGATCGGGTGGTCGCTGAGGCGGGGCTCGCACCGGGCGACATCGCGGCACTGGGGATGACCAATCAGCGTGAGACAGCGATTGTCTGGAACGTCGATACGGGAATCCCTATCGCCAACGCCATCGTCTGGCAGGATACCCGGACTCAATCGCGAATTGATGCACTCGAGGCGAGCGGGTGCGGTGAGTTGTTCACGTTCGCAACGGGTCTTCCGCTCGCGACCTACTTTTCGGCCACGAAGTTCGCTGAGATCCTCGACCAAACTCCGGGAGCCCGCGAGGCAGCCACGCGCGGAGAACTCCGAGCGGGGACGGTGGATTCGTGGCTGTTGTGGAATCTCACGGGAGGACCGAACGGTGGAGTCCACGCGACCGATGTGACCAACGCGTCGCGGACGCTGCTCATGGACATCGAAACGCTGTCCTGGCGGGCGGATCTGTGCGAACTCACCGACGTCCCGCTCGACATCCTTCCCGATATTCGGCCATCGGGTTCGGTTTTTGGCGTGGTTTCAACGATGGACGCATTCGCCGGGGTGCCGATTGCTGGAATCGTCGGCGACCAGCAGGCCGCGACTCTCGGACACGTCGCCACCCGACCGGGGGAGGCAAAAAACACCTACGGCACGGGTAACTTCCTCATCGTCGCCACGGGCACCGAGATCGTCCGGTCTGCGCACGGTCTCCTCACGACTGTCGCGTTTCAACGCGAGGGCCAACCCGTTCACTATGCACTCGAAGGGAGCATCGCCGTCACTGGGTCGCTCGTTCAGTGGCTTCGAGACAACATTGGGATTATCGACAATTCGGCCGATGTCGAGGTGTTGGCAGCCAGCGTGCCTCACTCGGGGGGTGTCGTGGTCGTGCCGGCATTCAGCGGCCTGTTTGCTCCCTATTGGCGCTCTGACGCCCGTGGAATCATCGCCGGACTGACACGATTCACGACGAAAGCGCACATCGCTCGAGCGGCACTGGAATCGGTCGCCTTCCAGACGCGCGACGTGATTCGGGCCGCCGCGGCCGACTCTGGGACGCCACTGACGGAACTTCGAGTCGACGGTGGGATGGTGCGAAACGATCTGCTGATGCAAATGCAGGCAGACATCGCCGGAATCCCCGTCGTTCGTCCCGTCGTGACCGAAACGACAGCGATGGGTGCCGCGTTCGCCGCCGGGCTCACTGTCGGATTTTGGACCGACGAGGACGAACTGCGCGCCGTGTGGCGCGAGGACAGACGATTCGAACCGACGATGTCTGAGCCCGATCGGGCGAACGCAATTTCCGAATGGGACAAGGGCGTCGAGCGATCGCTCGGTTGGGTCTAGCCGCGCGGCAAAAAGCCGACCGCGTCATACACGCGGGCAAGGGTCGCTTGGGCGATCTCGTTGGCGCGGTTCGCATTCACCGCGAGGAGACGGTCGAGTTCGGCAGGGTCGGAGAGGAGTTCGAGGGTCCGCAGTCGAATCGGTTCGAACTCGGCGACGACGGCGTCTGCGACCGCACCCTTGAGGTCTCCGTATCCCTTGCCAGCGAATTCGGTTTCCAGCGACGGGATCGTCGATCCGCCCAACAGCGAGAGAATTCCGAGAAGATTCGATACGCCTGGCTTTCCCGCCGGATCGAAACGAATATCACGATCCGCATCGGTGACCGCCGATTTAATCTTTTTCGCTGTCACATTCGGCTCATCGAGCAGCCACACAATTCCCTGGGGGGATTCGCCCGACTTGGACATCTTGGATTCGGGGTTCTGGAGGTCAAAGACCTTGGCTGACTCCTTGAGGATCCGAACCTCGGGGACGATGAGCGTGTCACCAAAGCGCGAATTGAATCGGGCGGCGATGTCGCGGGTCAGTTCAACGTGTTGGCGCTGGTCCTCGCCGACGGGGACGACCACGGCGTCATATAAGAGAATGTCGGCGGCTTGCAGAATGGGATAGGTGAACAGTCCGACGCTGGCCGAATCAGAACCCTG
>CALPQP020000063.1 GCA_943325745.2 Gulosibacter massiliensis | reverse complement strand
TGCCCAATCCGTCACGATTATCGACCAAAGTGGCCAAGTCGGGTGCACTAATTCCCGCCGCAAAGACCCATTGTCCGTTTGTCCGGAGCCCGTCGTTGAACGCGTCAATCGCTCGCATTTCGGCGGGATTTCCCGAATTGGTCGCCTGATCGATGACGAAGATGATGAATCGCACGAATTGACTTTATCGGGTGGGGGACGACCGTGATTGCCGCCAGGCACGAACCAGCGACCACCCCGACGTCGACCACAGCGCCCAGAGAACGAGAAGCGGTTGAAAGAGAAGACGGATTCCGCGGGCTTCATCCGTGTTGAGTCCGAATGCATCGATTCCGTTGACGAACTGAGAGATGTTCCCGGGGAAGATGGCAATGAAGAACACCGCCGTCGTGATGCCAACCCAGGGGGACCATCGGGGAAGAACGACGAGTGCGACGCCAAGGACGATTTCGACAACGCCCGATGCGAGAACTATGAAATCCGCGTCTAACGGAAGCCAAGTGGGGACTTGAGCGCGGAATTCCTCGCGGGCAGAGCCGAGGTGGCTAATCCCCGCAAAAGTGAGGACCAATCCCAAAATGACGCGCGCGGCCGTTCGCGCCCACTGCGCCGCGCGTTTTTCGGCCACGAGATTACTTTGCGACGCCGGGACGGGTCATCGACAAAAGGTCGAGTGCGGCGTCAAGTTGTTCGAGCGTGATTTCGCCTCGCTCGACATAACCCAGGTCGATGACGGCGTCGCGCACGGTGAGTCCGGCCTTGACCGAGTGCTTGGCGATCTTTGCAGCCGCTTCGTATCCGATGATGCGGTTGAGAGGCGTAACGATGCTGGGGGACATTCCGGCGAGAGCGGCCGCGCGCTCGGCGTTCGCTTCGAGACCGTCGACGGTCTTGTCTGCGAGCACGCGACTTGAGTTTGCGAGCAGCCGGATTGATTCCAGCAGCGAAGTTCCCATCACGGGGATTGCGACGTTGAGTTCGAACGAGCCCGAGGCTCCGGCCCAAGCGATGGTTGCGTCGTTACCAATGACCTTTGCGCACACCATGAGCACGGCCTCTGGGATAACCGGGTTCACCTTGCCTGGCATGATGGACGATCCCGGCTGCAGGTCGGGGATGTGGATTTCGGCGATTCCCGTGTTCGGGCCCGAACCCATCCAGCGGATGTCGTTGCAGATTTTGGTGAGGGACACGGCGATGACCCGCAGTGCACCTGAGGCTTCGACGAGTCCGTCGCGCGCACCCTGGGCTTCGAAATGGTCTTTCGCCTCGGTGATGGGAAGTTTGGTTGACTTTGCGAGCTCGGCGATGACGGCAGCTGAGAAGCCCGCTGGCGTGTTGATTCCCGTTCCGACCGCGGTGCCGCCAAGGGGTACTTCGGCCACGCGGACGATGGTCGACTGGATTCGCTCAATTCCGAGGCGAATCTGGCGCGCGTATCCGCCGAATTCTTGTCCAAGCGTGACGGGTGTTGCATCCATGAGGTGCGTGCGGCCGGGCTTCACCATCGACGCCCACGCTTTCGCCTTCTTTTCGAGGGCGGTCGCGAGGTGGTCGAGCGCGGGGATTGCGTCACCGAGAAGCGCCGCGGTGACCGCGAGGTGAACGGACGTCGGAAACACGTCGTTTGACGACTGCGAGGCGTTGACATGGTCGTTGGGGTGAACCGTGTCGCCGCGCTTCGCGGTCGCGAGGTTTCCGAGCACCTCGTTCATGTTCATGTTCGATGACGTCCCAGAACCGGTCTGATACGTGTCGACGGGGAAGTGGTTGTGGTGTTGTCCCGCAATGATTTCGTCGGCCGAGGTGACGATGGCGTCGCGGATGTCGGCTGGGATGATGCCCAGCTTTTCGTTGACCTTGGCGGCCGCACGCTTGATCTGCGCGAGCGCAACAATCTGTGCCGGTTCGAGGCCACTCCCGGAAATAGGGAAGTTCTCAACTGCGCGCTGGGTCTGTGCGCTGTACAGCGCGTCGACGGGGACGCGAACCTCGCCCATAGTGTCGTGTTCGATTCGGAACTCGCTCACGGTAACTCCTTCAGTATTTAGTCGATATCGCCAAAGACGATGGAGGGGGTGACGCGCCCCTCACGCAGGTTGTAGGTTGCCCCGACGATACCGAGGCTACCGTTTGCGACGGCGTCGCCGACAAGTTCACTCTGTGACAGCAGTTCGGAAATTGTGTCCCGCAGGTGTTCCTTGCCGACGTCGTCGATGAAAATTTCGTTAATGTCACTCGTCGCGTTTGCCAGGAGTACGCGGTCAATTGCTGGTTGGATGGCGTCGGTGATGGCGCGGATGTTCGAAGGAAGTGGTTGCGCTTCGTCGAGCCGCGAGTCCATTGCAATTCGAACTGCACCACAATCGTCGTGTGCAAGCACCAAAATCAGGTGAACGCCGAGGTTAGACACAGCGTATTCAAGAGAACCGACGACTGACTGAGAAATCGTTTGCCCGGCGTTCCGAACAACAAAAAGGTCTCCGAGGCCAAGGTCGAAGATAATCTCGGCTGAAAGCCGTGAATCAGAACAGCCGAACAGCGTAGCAAAAGGTCGTTGCCCCGCCGCAAGCTCGTCGCGGTGATCGACATCTTGCCGGGGATGGGCGGGCTCACCTGAAATGAACCGCTTGTTGCCCAAGATGAGTTGCTCCCATGCCTCTCGCGGCGTTTCTGCGCGGTGGGCGCTGATCATTTGTCTTCTTCCGTGGGTTGCATGGATAGCGAATCCAAGGCCCGAGACGCAACCAGCTCTATTTCGGCAGAATTAGCGGTCCCCGACACAATCAGAATACCGCCCTGAGGCAGCGTGATTTCGTAAACATTTCGATAATTGCCGGGGCTTTCGAGCGAAGACCGGTCATATCGTGTCCAGGTCGAGCCATCGATGACGACGGGCACCGCGACGACATCATCGAGTGCCTCGGCGACCTCGGGCGAGACGCCGTTCGCGAACTGGTGAATCGCAACAAAACCGTTCGTCGGGGTGACAAATCCGATGTACCACTCGGGGTTTTGCCCGGCGCGGTAATCCGCCCGATTCGCCCACCAATCTCCGTCTGATTCGGCGAAAACCGGGTTAACGAGAAGAGCAGGATTGGGAGTGTCGTTGTGGACGGAGTGCCAATCGATTTCCGCGCGCGAGGTCGGATCGGGTCGAATCGAAATCAGTACGACGACGAGCACAACCGCGAGCGAGGCGAGTAGCGCGCCTATCAGTGTGAAAATGTTCTGCCGATTGCGGCGTTCTTGTGCGGAACTCACTCCGTGGGCTTCCGAGCAGCCTCAAGCCGCTGACGCGCGCCGGCGAGCCATTCCTCGCATCGCTTCGCGAGTGCCTCGCCGCGTTCCCAGAGTGCGACTGATTCGTCGAGGGACGCGGTTCCTTTTTCGAGTGAATCCACGATGGCGACAAGTTCGTCGCGGGCCTGCTCGTAGGTGAGTGTCGACACCTCGGGAAGTTTGTCAGCCATGGTTCAACGTTACCTTTCGTTAGTTCACGGTCGTCGCGATATCGCCGTCGGCGACTCGAAGAGTGAGGGGGTCGCCGGTCGATATCGACGCCACGGAGGTGACGACGACGCCCGCCGCATTTCGCACGATCGCGTAGCCGCGGTCGAGGGTTTTCTGGGGTGACAGTGCTCGCAATTTGCCGATAATCCCGTGCAGACGGTCGGTCGTCTGGTGGACGAGGGAGTCCACGAACGTCGACCCGCGATAGGCGAGATTGGCGAGGTCGTTCTCGTGTCGTTCAAGATATGCGAGGGGGCTCGCCATAACCGGGCGCGACGCCAACTGTCGAATTCGATCGATCTGATTGGTAATGGCGGTTGTCACGATTTGTCGCCCCCGGGCTCTCAGTTGGTCGATTTCGGCGAGATCCGCGGCGACGTCGGGAACAACCCGTTTGGCGGCGTCGGTCGGTGTGGACGCCCGCAGGTCGGCGACCTCGTCGAGAAGCGGTCGATCGTTCTCGTGACCAATCGCGCTGACGAGTGGTGTCACACACGCCATCGCGGCGCGCACAATTCGTTCGTCACTGAACGCGACCAGTTCGAGAAATGCTCCGCCACCTCGCGCAACGATGATGACGTCGACCTCGGGGTTGGCGTCAAGTTGCGCGATCGCGCCGGGGATCTGCGATGTCGCACCGTCTCCTGAAACCCCGGTGTACACGGTTGTGAACTTGACGTCAGCCCAACGATTGCGGGCATTGACGAGAACGTCCTTTTCGGCGTCGGAGTCTTTCGCGGTGATAAGTCCGATGCACCTCGGGAATTTCGGTAGCGGGACCTTGCGGGATTCGTCAAACGCACCTTCAGCCTGAAGTGTTCCGCGCAATTTCTCGATGGCGACGAGAAAATCGCCAAGTCCTTCGTGACGAATCGAGTTGGCGACGAACTTCATCTCGCCGTTTTTGGGCCAGAAGTCGAATTGGCCAAAGAGCCGTATCTTGTCGCCCGCCTTGAATTGCTCGCCCAAGGCGGTGACGCTCGAGCCATCGATCTTGCAATCAATTCGGGCCGTTTCGTCTTTCACGGTAAAGAACACGATTTGCTGCCAGGGTTTCCACTCGGCGATTTCGCCCTCGAGCCAGAACGACTTCCAGGCGGCGATTTTGTCGCGAGCGACTCGCGACGCGACACTCACCGACAGGGGCGTGATGTCGTCGGGTGCGTCCGTCATGGTTTAACCGTACCTGCCACCGCAGACGGCGGACGGTACTGTGGAAGCTTCTCGCGGAAAGGAATTCGATGCGTCCCGTTACCTATGTCTATGACGACCTTGGCGCTCTCGACAACGCGGCGGGAATGATTCCCCTTCACCTTCGCGACCTCGCGGTGATGACTCCCGAGACGGGTTTTGACGACGAGCCCATTGTGCTTGATGCGATGCCCAGCACCGACCACGGCGATGATTTTATGGACCGAATCATTGCGATGCTCACCGACCTACCCGTCGTGTTTACGATGTCCGCGCTGATCGGTGAGCGCACGGACGTCGAGGCGGCGTTGGGTGAACCGCTCACGAAAGCGACCCTAAATCTGGCCGGATTGCGCGCATCTAACGCCGCATTCGATGGAACCTATCACTGGGATTCCGATGACAACGGGTTGATTGTCGAGTGGGAAAACGGCGAGAGTGTGGTGAGGTTGCATGTCCCGGACCCCCGCGAGGGAACAGATTTCATTCTCGTTTCAACCGGGCCCGACGGGAGGGTCGAGTGGCGGTCGATTGCTGACCTCGCGGCCCTCATCTGAAACATAGACTGTAGTCGTGAGCACAGTGACGAACGGCAAAATCAACATTCAGTTGCGCGAGGCTCATCCCGTCCGCGATACCCCACTGGTTGA
>CALPQP020000062.1 GCA_943325745.2 Gulosibacter massiliensis | reverse complement strand
ATACAACGCGATTGCACCGCCGATTACTTCGGCGACATCCGTTGCCATGGCAATCAGTTCACCCTGAACCCAGTAGCCAATCCTCCATCCGCGCGACGTGATGCGGGACCCCAACACTTCGGGCAGACTTTTGCCCGTCACAATTCCCAGACTCGCCGAGAGGTATTGCACGAGCCACGCGATGAGATTTCCGGCCACGACGACCCAGACCAACAGGAAACCCAATTGGGCGCCTGCGGTGATGTTTGCCGCAACGTTTCCAGGGTCTAGGTAAGCGACGCCGGCGACGAAGGCGGGGCCCAGCAAGGACACGATCGCTGCGCGGTTAGACACAAGACTCCCCCTAATTTGTCGACTGGAAATATCGATTGAGAGCGGGCGCGATGAGCCCCAAAGCGCGGCCGCGATGGCTCAACGCGGCTTTTTCCAGCGCGGACATTTCGGCGGCCGTTCCCGTCACCCCATTCGGTGCAAATATCGGGTCGTATCCAAACCCGTTCTTCCCCTTCGCCACTGCGCGAAGCACTCCCGGCCACTCTGCGCGAACAACGCGCTCTCCGTTCTTCGTGACGAACGCAACAGCGCAAACAAACGTCGCGCTTCGATTCGTCACACCCTTCATGTTTGCGAGCAGAAGCGCAAGGTTTGCGGAATCGGAACCGTCCTCGGAATAGCGCGCGGAGTGAACTCCCGGAGCCCCATCAAGCGCATCGACACATATTCCCGAATCGTCCGCCAGCGAGGGTTCGCCAGAATCGCGGAACGCTGCGCGGGCCTTGATCAACGCGTTCTCTTCGAAGGTTGCGCCGTCCTCAACCGGCGCTGGACCGTCCGCCTGGACGAGGTCAATCCCCGGACCCAGCAACGCCTTCAGTGTCATTTCGATCTCGGCGAGTTTGTGGGCGTTGTGGGTAGCGACAACGACGGTCTTCACGGGGTCGACACCGCCAGCGTGGCCGCCTGGATTTCGGTCAGACGCGCGGTTCCGTTTGTCGCCAAGGTGAGCAGTGCGTCCAGTTCAGATTTGTCGAACGGCGCGCCCTCGGCCGTACCCTGCACCTCGACAAATAAACCTCGGCCCGTTGCAACAACATTCATATCCGTTTCCGCGCGGACGTCCTCGGTGTACTGCAGGTCCAGCATTGGCGTTCCATCGATGATTCCGACGCTGATCGCGGCGACCGAATCAATCAACGCGGTGGCATTCTTGCCGATAAAGCCCCTCGCGCGGCCCCACTCAATCGCATCGTGCAGGGCGACGTACGCTCCGGTAACAGCGGCGGTGCGCGTTCCCCCGTCCGCCTGCAGCACGTCACAGTCGATGACAATGGTGTTTTCGCCAAGTGCCTTCATGTCGACTACAGCGCGCAGGCTTCGGCCAATCAGACGCGAGATTTCGTGAGTGCGTCCACCGATGCGCCCCTTGACACTCTCACGGTCGTTGCGTTCATTAGTGGAGCGGGGCAACATCGCGTATTCCGCGGTGACCCAACCCTTGCCTTTGCCCGACATCCAACGCGGAACACCATTGGTGAATGATGCTGTGCAGAGCACCTTGGTGTTTCCGAACGAGATGAGAGCACTACCCTCGGCCTGCGCGGACCACCCGCGTTCGATGATCACGGGTCGAAGTTCGTCGTTGGTACGGCCATCGATGCGAGTCATGAGTCAGTGTTCTCCAGTTCAATTCGTGTGGGAAGTGTGATGGCGCCGGTCGAGAAGTCCTCAACGCGATTGATTTCAGGCCCGAGGAATCGGTGGGCCAACTCGCGGAATCGTTCGCGGTCCTTGCCCGTCGTCTCGAAAGAGTGAACCGCCGGGGTCGTTGAAGTTCGAAGCAAATCGTGAGTAACGAGAGTTTGGTAAACCTCGTACGCCGTCGCGTCATCGCTCGACACCAGGGATACGTCGGGTCCCATCACATATTGAATCGCCGCCGAAATCAGCGGATAGTGCGTGCATCCGAGGACGAGAGTGTCCACCTTGGCGGCCTTGAGGGGTGCAAGATAGTCGTTGGCGACAGCGAACAGTTCCTCGCCACTCGTCACCCCCGCCTCAACAAACTCGACGAACCGCGGGCACGCAACAGCGGTGACCTCAATTCCAGGGTCCGCGACAAACGAATCTTGGTACGCACCGGATTTGATGGTGCCCTCGGTCCCGATAACGCCGATGCGCTTCGTTCGAGTTCGTGACACCGCCTGTCGAACCGCCGGTTGAATCACTTCGATCACAGGGATTCCGCGTCGCTCTGTATACCGCTCTTTGGCGTCGCGAAACATTGCGGCGGATGCGGTGTTACATGCGATGACGAGTAACTTGACACCCTGATCCGCGAGTTCGTCGAGAAGTGCGAGAGCGTGTTCGCGAACCTCGGCGATGGGAAGCGGCCCGTAGGGGCCGTGAGCGGTATCACCGATGTATCGGATTGATTCGTTGGGCAATTGGTCGATGACCGCGCGCGCAACCGTCAATCCACCGACACCGCTGTCGACGATTCCGATGCTCGCATCTCGATTCATCTTTTTAGCCTACTAACGTCAGCAGAAGACCGTCGGGATAGCGGGGTCGCCAGGTGACAAGCGGCGCCCCGCCGCTGGGAGTTCGGCTAGCGCAATGGCGTGGTGATCACGCGCGCGCGTGACACCCGCAGCACCGCGGTACTCGTCGTGCATGACGCCACCCGTGATGAAGGCATGAATGAGCGAGCGACCCGGATCGACCGTCGAATCTTTCGGCCCGAGGTCGACCACTTCCTCCGTCGCAATCCCGTCGACCAGTCGCCGATGCGCAACCTTACGGCCAGCGGGGTTCTGCTTTTCGGGCGAACGCTTCGAGACGGCCACCCAATTGCCCGACGCATCCTGGTGTTCGACCAGTTTGTAGACCATCCCGGCCGCCGGCGCTCCAGAGCCGGTCACGACCGCTGTGCCAACTCCGAACACATCGACCGGTGCGCTTCGTAGCGACGCGATGGTGTTCTCGTTGAGATCGTTGGTCACGACGATTTTTGTTTTCGTTGCGCCGAGTCCGTCAAGTTGCGCGCGAACGCTTCGCACCAATGAGGGCAAGTCGCCAGAATCGATTCGGACAGCACCGAGTGTTGGGCCGGCAACTCGAATCGCCGTTTCGACGGCGCTCGGAATGTCGAAAGTGTCAATCAGCAGCGTGGTGTCCGTGCCGAAAGCGTCGACCTGGGCGCGAAACGCCTCTTCCTCTGAGTCGTGGAGCAACGTAAAAGAATGTGCCGAAGTTCCGCGGGTCGGGATTCCCCAGGTGTGGCCAGCTTCAAGGTTGGACGTTGCCGAGAAACCTGCGATGAACGCGGCGCGAGCAGCGGCGACACCGCTGCCTTCCGACGTTCGGCGCGAGCCCATCTCGATTAGCGGTTTGCCGTCAGCTGCCGTCGTCATTCGCGACGCGGCCGTGGCAACGGCGCTGTCGTAATTGAGAATCGACAACACGATTGTTTCGAGAATCACCGCTTCGGCGAACGAGCCCTCGACTTCGAGCACGGGTGAGCCGGGGAAAAACAGTTCACCCTCTCGATACCCGCGGACATCCCCTGAGAAACTGTAGGTCGACAGGTATTCGAGGGCCGTGGTCGACACGACCTTTTCGGACGAGAGCCAACTCACTATTTCGTCATCGAATCGGAACGACTCAATTGCATCGAGCAGGCGGCCGACTCCCGCAAACACACCGTATCGCCGACCGGCATGGAGTCGACGCGAAAACACCTCGAAGACACACCGACGTTCTGCACGACCGGCGCGCAGGGCGGCGTCAATCATGGTCAGTTCGTATCGGTCGGTAAACAGCGCGGTCGATTCCGCCATAACGGCTACTCGTCTCGCAATCGCTCGTAGATTTCTTTACAGGTTGGGCAAATCGGGAATCGATCCGGGTTCGAATTCGGGAGCCATTTCTTGCCACAGAGAGCCCGAACGGGCTTGCCTGTGACCGCGGCCTCGACAATCTTGTCTTTCTGGACATAGTGCGAGAATTTGTCGTGGTCTCCGTCGTCCGTGACATTGTTCTCGAGGAGTTCCTCGAGTTCACGGTCAAGCACGTCACTCGATCCGGGGGTTTGGCTCTCGGTGGTCATGCGATTAGTGTACGCGCGAGAGCTACTCGAGTGAGCCCACCGTCACCGAACCTGTGCGGGAAACCCCGCCTCGAACATAGGTGAATGTCGCCACGTCCCCTGGGCGAAGCGAACGAACCTGCGCGGTGATGTCGACTTCGTCTCTAATCGGAACCCCGTTAAACATGGTGACGACGTCTCCCTTGGCCATACCCGCTGCTTCGGCCGGTGAACCCGCGTCAACGCCACGAATGATGGCACCAATCACACCGTTTGATGTGCCGACGGCGCTCACCATCGCACCTATTCGACCATGTTCCGCCGCACCGAACTCGATGAGATCCGTCGTCACGCGTTTCACGAGTGTTGCCGGAAGCGCGAATCCAACCCCGATGGAACCGGAGGACGATCCACTGCTCGCGATCGCGACGTTGATTCCGACGAGTTCTCCGCGGGTGTTGAGAAGAGCACCCCCGGAGTTCCCGGGGTTGATCGAGGCGTCCGTTTGAATGACGGGCAGGGATAGGTCTTGCGCAAGGGCTGACTGCTCGTTACCCGGAAGGTCGAAGTTGAATCCGTCGCCCTCGTTCGAAATGGTGATCGACCGGTTGAGGGCCGAAACGACGCCGTCCGTGACCGTGTTCTGAAGCCCGAGGGGCGCACCGATTGCGATGACCTCGCTGCCCACGGTGATCGAATCCGCGTCCCCGAAGACGACGGGTATGAGCCCCGTCGCATCGATTTTGATGACCGCAATATCGAGAATCTGGTCGGTGCCGACGACGGTTGCGGGGAACAATCGGCCGTCGCTGAGTGTCACCCGAATCGTCACCTTCTCGTCCGCGCCTCCGAGTGTGACCACGTGGCTGTTGGTGACGATGAATCCGTTCTCGGAATAGATGACGCCGGAACCCGAGCCAGCAGCGGACGCTCCCGAGACTTCGATGGTGACGACGGATGGCAAGGCCTTCGCCGCGACGGCGGTCGCCAAACTGGTGGCCGTGGACCCGTTGATGGTGACAACTTGAGGCTGCACGACCGTTCGATACGTCGCTCCCGTCAACCCGGTGATTGCAACGCCCACACCGCCTCCGATCAATCCAGCAATGACCGCGATTGCCGCGGCAGTTTTGATGGGCATGTCGCCGACAAAGAATGGCTGGCGCGGCTGGGGAATCGACTCCGGCTCGATGACGGGTTTGCGAACGCGAGGTTTGCGAAGGGCGGGAGTGGGGACGTTCTCGTTTTCCATACCCTCAAGAATGGACGCTTT
>CALPQP020000061.1 GCA_943325745.2 Gulosibacter massiliensis | reverse complement strand
TAGCCGGCGCCGTGGCCCTCATGTTTCTCTCCCCGTTTGCGGGGAGAATCCGATTGTTTTTCACACAGGAACAGGACACAATGTCTGACAAGAACCGCACTCGCGCGAAGGTTCGCCTCTCGCGTGCTCTCGGAATTGCTCTGACCCCGAAGGCCGCGCGCCTCATGGGCGAAGGCGCTTTCCCTCCCGGCCAGCACGGTCGAACTAAGCGCAAGTCCGAAGGTGACTTCGCGATGCGTCTTCGTGAGAAGCAGCGTCTTCGCGCGCAATACGGAATTCGTGAAGCCCAGATGCGCAACACGTTCGACGAGGCTCGTCGCAACCAAGGACTAACTGGTGAAAACCTCGTCGAACTGCTCGAAATGCGTCTCGACGCTCTCGTTCTTCGCTCCGGTTTCGCTCGCACGTCGGCACAGGCACGTCAGATGGTGGTGCACCGCCACATCCTGATGGATGGTCAGCTCGTTGACCGCCCATCTTTCCGCGTCAAGCCTGGACAGATGATCCACGTGAAAGAGCGCAGCGAAGCAACTCCGCTGTTTCAGGATTCAGCCATCGGCGTTCACCGCGATGTCCTCCCCGCGGTTCCGGAATACCTTGACGTCAAGCTCGACAAGCTGCAGGCGCGACTCGTTCGTCGCCCGAAGCGCGCCGAGGTTCCTGTCACGTGCGAAGTTCAACTCGTCGTCGAGTACTACGCCGCGCGATAAAGCCCAACCGAGCGGGGTGGGCTTTCGAGCCCACCCCTTTCGCATTCCCCTAAACTCGTGTCGACGGAGGAGTATTCAATGAAAACGGCTGAGATTCAACGTCGCTGGCTCTCCTTTTTTGAGGGCAACGGTCACACCATCGTGCCCTCAGCATCACTCGTTTCGGATGATCCGACACTCATGTTCACCGTCGCCGGGATGGTGCCGTTCATCCCGTATTTGACCGGGATTGTTCCCGCCCCGTTCCCGCGTGCAACGTCCGTGCAGAAGTGTATTCGCACGCTCGACATCGAGGAGGTCGGCAAGACGACCCGCCACGGCACTTTTTTTCAGATGAATGGAAACTTTTCGTTCGGTGACTACTTCAAAGAGGGCGCAATCGGGTTCGCCTGGGAGTTGCTGACGACGCCCGAGTCCGACGGTGGCCTTGGGTTCGCCGAAAAGGACCTCTGGATCACGGTGTACGAAGAGGACGACGAAGCAATCGAGCTCTGGAAAAAGATTGCGGGTATCCCCGACGAGCGCATTCAACGCTTCGGCAAGACCGACAACTTCTGGTCGACCGGTCAGACAGGACCCGCCGGTCCGTGCTCGGAGATCTATTTCGATCGCGGCCCCGCTTACGGCCCAGAGGGTGGTCCGGCGGTGGACGACACGCGCTACATCGAGATTTGGAATCTGGTTTTCATGCAGTACCTCATCTCTGACGTTCGGTCAAAGACGGAGTTCACGATTGATGGCGAACTGCCCCAAAAAAACATTGACACCGGTATGGGGATGGAACGTGTGGCGTTCCTGAAGCAGGGTGTTGAAAACATGTACGAGATCGATCAGGTTCGTCCCGTTCTCGATCGTGCGTCTCAGATATCAGGGCGCGTCTACGGAAGCGACCACAACGACGATGTCCGTATGCGCGTCGTCGCCGATCACATTCGGTCGTCACTCATGCTGATGAGCGATGGTGTCATGCCGGGGAACGAGGGGCGTGGATACATCCTCCGTCGTTTGTTGCGCCGCTCGGTCCGCGCGATGCGACTGCTCGGGGTCGACGCACCGACGTTTACCGAACTGTTCGCCGCCTCGCGCGACGCAATGAAGGCGTCGTACCCCGACGTCGAGATTCACTACGACAGAATTTCACGAACCGCCATTGGCGAGGAGGACGCATTCCTCCGTACCCTGGTGTCCGGAACACAAATTCTTGACCTCGCGGTAACGCAGCACAAGAAGGCGAAATCGGTCGCTCTTGATGGCAACACGGCGTTTGTGCTGCACGACACCTACGGTTTCCCAATCGACTTGACATTAGAAATGGCCGAAGAAGCCGGGCTCACGGTAGACCGAGCGATGTTCGATTCGCTCATGCTGGAACAAAAGACCCGTGCGAAAGCGGATGCAAAGGCGAAAAGGGGAGCCCTCGCGGATGTTTCGGTCTACGGAGAGTTCCGCACCGCCGGCGAGACCGTGTTCGCAGGTTACGACGATCTAACGACGGAAACAAGCGTTATCGGTATCGTCCGCGATGGTGCCGCCGTGCTGTCGGCGACGGCGGGGGAAACCGTCGAGCTAATCCTTCGCGAGACCAGCCTGTACGCCGAGAGCGGTGGTCAGGATGCTGACGACGGCGTGATCGTCGGAGCAAATTTCTCGGCTGAGGTACTCGATGTTCAACGACCGATCAAAGGGTTGACGGCACACACGGTTCGTGTCACCGACGGCTCGGTCGGTGTAAATGACGTCGTCACAACAATTGTTGACGCTGTCTATCGCCGCCGCGCGGCTGGGGCGCACTCTGCAACTCACCTTGTTCACGCCGCTCTGCGCCAAACGCTTGGGAATGATGCCCACCAGGCTGGCTCCTACAACAAAGCGGGGTATATGCGATTTGACTTCGCCTGGAATCAAGGATTGTCCGCGGAAACGCGATCCGAGATCGAGAACATCGCTAACAATGCCGTCACCGACAATCTCGACGTCGTCACGCGAATCATGTCTCTCGACGAGGCAAAAGAGTCCGGTGCGATGGCCCTTTTCGGAGAGAAGTATGGAGACACGGTGCGCGTTGTCGACATCGGCGGCTCCTGGTCTCGCGAGCTGTGCGCCGGCACCCACGTCTCGCGATCGAGCGAAGTCGGACTGATCAACCTGATTGGCGAATCGAGCATCGGTTCAACCAATCGACGCGTCGAAGCGCTCGTGGGCACCTCGGCGTTTGACTCATTCGCGGGCGAGCGGGCCCTCGTTGCCGAGTTGACGTCGAACCTCAAGACGCCGAAAGAAGCTCTAGCGTCACGAATCGCCGATCTCATTGAACAACTGAAGATCGCCGAGCGCACCATCGCTCAGTATCAGACGGCTGCCGTTCGTGAGCGAATTCCCGCACTTGTGGCCGCGGCATCGACAATCGGTTCGATCACGGCGGTTGTGTCCTCACTCGGGCCATTGGATTCCGCCGATGCCCTTCGGCAGTTGGTAACGGAGGTTCGCGATCGGCTCGGTGCTGTTGCTGGGGTGGTGGCTCTCGGTGCCGAGATTGACGGCAAAGCAGCGGTAATCGTTGCAACGACTCCGGACGCACGAACTGCAGGATTATCCGCTGGAACACTGGCGAAGCGTGCGGCTGCAGTCCTCGGCGGCGGCGGCGGCGGACGCGACGACGTCGCGCAGGGCGGCGGCGCCGATACGGCCTTAATCGCGCCCGCACTCGAGGACATCCGAGCAGCTCTCGGAGCATAGGAAATGCGAACCGGGACCCGAATTGGAATCGACGTGGGCACCGCTCGTGTCGGCGTCGCGCGGAGTGATGCACTCGGCCTCGTTGCCGTTCCCGTGATCACACTGCCGCGGGAGTCGGCACTCAAGGAACTCGCGTCGCTCGCGACCGAATACGACGCTCTTGAATTTGTGTGCGGGCTCCCGCTGTCACTTGATGGTTCGGACACGGCATCCACCATGGACGCGCGTCAGTTCGCGGTTGACCTGTACGTCGCAACCGGAGTAACAGTGCGGCTCGTCGACGAACGGTTGACCACGGTGACGGCGCAGCACGCACTACACGACGCCTCCCACTCGACAAGGTCGGGTAGAGCAATGATTGACCAAGTTGCTGCAACAATCCTGCTCGACAGCGCTCTGAATGCCGAACGAGCGGGTAATAGACTGGGGGAAACGGTAGGAGAACCATGAGCGAAACACGTCGTGATGCACGCACGAAATCATCGAGGCGCGGTTGCGGAATAATTGCCGCTGTTCTCGTCGTCATCTTGGCCATTGGTGCGGGTGGCGCGTGGGTCGCATGGACCACTTACGAGCCAAAAATCAGGGAAATTCTCGGCTTATCCGCCGACAATGATTACACGGGTACGGGTGTCGCCCCCGACGTTCAGATCATCGTTGAAGAGGGCGAATACGGCGACGCAATCGCACAGAAGCTTGTAGACGCCGGTGTGACGAAATCATTCGATGCGGTGTATCGGCTGTTGCTTGCTGATGCGTCCATCGTTTTTACCCCCGGAAGTTACACGCTGAAAACAGAAATGAGTGCAGCCGCGGCAATCGCGATCCTGAGCGATGCCTCGAACCGCATCACCCTGAAAGTCACGATTCCGGAGGGCTCTGTTCTTACGACGACGTTTGCCACCCTGAGCGAAGCAACGGGAATTTCGGTGGCGGACTTTGAGGCTGCGTCTGTCGATCCGACGGTATTCGGAATCCCCGCCAAGGCGCCATCAGTCGAAGGTTTTCTTTTCCCCGCGACCTACGAATTCGATCCCACTCAAGATGCGTCCTCCATTATCCAAACCATGGTCGATGAAATGAATGCTCGGCTCGATGCCCTCGGAGTTGATCCGAGTAAACGTTATTCGGTTGTGACGTTTGCCGCGCTCGTTCAACGCGAGGCCGGCAGCAATACCGATGATTTCGCCAAAATTGCGCGAGTTTTTCAGAATCGACTCGACGCGGACTGGAATTTGGAGTCGGACGCAACTGTCGCCTACGGGACCGGCAACCTTCACACTGTGTGGACCACCGACGAAGAGCGGGCCGACGCTGGAAACCTCTACAACACCTATGTTCACAAGGGTCTCCCAGTGGGACCAATCGGTTTGCCGGGTGAAATTGCCTTGGAAGCAGTCCTGAAACCGGCGGAGGGCCCGTGGTTCTTCTTCGTGCCAGTGAACCTCAAGACCGGAGAGACTAAGTTCTCGGAGACCACCGCACAACACGGCGCAGCTGTCCAGGAACTTCGAACCTGGTGTAACGCCAGTGCTGCGAATGCCGCCTATTGTGACTAGGAACTTCGGAGTCCTTGGTAGCCCAATCGGCCACTCGCAATCACCCGCACTACATCGTGCCGCAATTTCGGCACTCGGAATTGATGCTGCGTATGGTTCAACTGAGGTCACCGAATCGGAGCTTGCGGGTTTTCTGGAGTCGCTCGGCGACACGTGGGCCGGATTGTCGCTGACGATGCCGCTCAAGCAGGTCGTAAGACCGATGCTCGCCCGAGAGTGCGCCACATCGACTTTGACCGGCGCGGTCAACACCGCCGTTCGTCGTCAGGATGGCTGGGAGGGCTACAACACCGATGTGTGGGGAGCCACCACCGCCATCCGTGAGCAATGGGGAACGGAGTTCCGACGTGCGATCCTGCTCGGCGCTGGTGCTACCGCATCCTCTC
>CALPQP020000060.1 GCA_943325745.2 Gulosibacter massiliensis | reverse complement strand
TTGGCGATGGCGATCAAAAGCCTCGGGCAGGAAGCTCGCTAGTACACCGGAAGTCAGGCGGGCATGATGACGACAGCGCAGCATGGTTCTGCTCGAATCGTTGATGTGTCGCCGGATCGGATCCGTGAAGCACTTGACGACGGCGCGATCGCAATCGTTGCTGGTTTCCAGGGCTTCAACCGCGACTCTAAGGACATTACGACCCTCGGCCGAGGGGGAAGCGACACGACAGCTGTCGCACTTGCCGCTGCCCTTGGTGCCCAAGTGTGTGAAATCTATACCGACGTTGATGGTGTTTTCACCGCCGATCCCCGAATTGTGCCCAAAGCGCACAAAGTTGACCGTGTCACGTTTGAAGAAATGTTGGAACTCGCTGCTGCGGGCGCCAAGGTCTTGCACATTCGCGCCGTCGAGTATGCGCGGCGTCACGGTGTGACTATTCATGTCCGCTCGAGTTTTTCGGACACAGAAGGTACGTTCGTCATTGCAGATAGGGGAGAAAACATGGAAGAACCCATCATCACCGGTGTCGCCGGCGACTTATCCGAGGCCAAAATCACCGTCATCGGCGTCCCCGACATTCCGGGTAAGGCCGCCGAGATCTTCACCATCGTCGCGGGCACCGGAGCGAACATCGACATGATCGTGCAGAACGTGTCCGCTCAGGCGACTGCCCTGACCGACATCTCGTTCACGCTTCCGAAAACCGACGGCGAAAAAACCCTCCAAGCGCTTCGCGCCGCCCAGGACAAGGTCGGCTTCAGCGACGTCGCCTTTGATGACAACATCGGCAAGCTCTCTGTTGTGGGCGGCGGAATGCGAACCAGCGCTGGTGTTTCGGCCCAACTCTTCACCGCACTGTTCGAAGCCGGCATCAACATGGAAATGATTTCGACCTCTGAAATTCGTATTTCCGTCATCACGCGCGGCGAGGACCTCACTCGGGCGATGCAGGTCGTGCACACCGCATTCGGACTCGACGGCGAACTCGAGGCTGTCGTCTACGCCGGCACGGGTCGATAATGGGCGCCCGTATCGGTGTCGTCGGCGCGACCGGTCAGGTCGGCACGGTCGTTCGGCAACTCCTGGCGGATCGCGCGTTCCCCATCGATGAAATCCGGTTCTTCGCATCCTCCCGAAGTGCGGGCACTGTGCTGGCCTTTGGGGGCAGGGACGTCGTGGTCGAAGACACGGAAACGGCCGACCCGTCAGGCCTCGACATCGCGATCTTTTCGGCGGGGGCAATCCTTTCCAAGGCTCAGGCCCTGCGGTTCGCTGCCGCGGGCGTCACGGTCATCGACAACTCCAGCGGGTGGCGAATGGACCCCGAGGTTCCTCTCGTCGTCTCTGAGGTGAACCCACACGCGATTGCTGATGCGGTGAAGGGGATCATTGCGAACCCGAACTGTACGACGATGGCGGCGATGCCGGCGCTGAAGCCGCTCGACGTAGAAGCGGGGCTAAGGCGCCTTCAAGTGTCTACGTACCAAGCGACTTCTGGCGCGGGACTCTCGGGAGGCGCGGAACTGTTCGATCAGGTTGCCGCTACCACAGGGCAAGACCTGATGGGACTCATTCATGACGGCCACGCTGTTGACTTCCCGAAACCCGTGACGTTCCCTCGCACCATCGCCTTCAATGTCATTCCGCAGGCGGGTAATTTTGTTGATGACGGACTGGGCGAAACGGACGAGGAAAAGAAGCTTCGCAACGAAACCCGCAAGATTCTGGAACTTCCGAACTTGCTCGTTTCGGGGACCTGTGTTCGTGTCCCCGTTTTCACGGGGCATTCGTTGTCAATCCACGCGCAGTTCGATCGCCCCATCACGGCTCAGCGCGCGCGCGAAATTCTCGCGACGGCTACCGGTGTGACGCTGATGGATGTCCCGACGCCGCTCGACGCTGCGGGGATCGACCCCAGCCTCGTCGGTCGAATCCGCCAGGACCAATCGTTTGAGGACGGAACGGGATTGGTCTTCTTCGTGTCCAACGACAACCTTCGCAAAGGCGCCGCGCTCAACGCTGTTCAGATTGCCGAATTGGTTGCCGATCGAAAGGGTCTTCGCTAACCTTTTCGCATCGAACGGATGGTGCGGATGATGAGTTGGATGACCGCGTAAATTAGCAAAGCCGCCAACAACGGGTTCGCCCATTCGACTGGTGTGATTGTGGCCAGCCAGACGCCCAGAGTCGACGAGAGGGCCATCGGAATTCCGAGCGACATCCCTGCTTTCCAGTTCACCACTCCTGCTCGTGCTGATCCGATGGTTCCCGAGATGGCCGCAGGGAACATGGCAATCAGCGACAGTGCTTTCGCGGTGAGGTCGCTGACGCCGAATACGAGCACGAGCAAAGGCAGAAGTAGGAGGCCCCCACCGATTCCCAATAGCCCGGCGGCGAATCCCATCACCGCACCGGATGCGATCAGTCCGGCAACGATCTCGATTGACCATTCGAGGTGGCTGTCGCGATCTGGCAACTGGTACAGAACCTGAATCGCGGCGACAAGCAAGATGACGATGAAAATCCATCGGACGGTTACGGTTTTCCAGGTTCGAAGGGCCCACGCCCCCAGTGGTGCAGTGATTGTTGATCCGATTGCGATGATGAGCCCAAAAGCCGTTTGGTCTAACGGAACACTTCCCGACAACAAAAACGCTGACGCCGCAACGAGCGAGGTAGGGATGATTGCAACTAAGGACGTGACAGATGCCTGACGCTGGTCTATGTGAAGCGCAAGAATGAGCAGGGGGACGACGATGATGCCCCCACCAACACCAAAGAATCCCGCGAAGAGTCCTGCGAAGAGGCCGATGACCGTAAAGGCGATGACGCGGGGCGTGGCGGGTTCACTGGGCACCAATCCAGCCTACTGGCGCGGATAGGATGGCTTGGTGACCAAGGTTGTAGACGTCGTTCTTGTCGGTGGGGGCATCATGAGTGCCACTCTCGGCTCGCTTCTTCGTCGGCTCGAACCCGACTGGACAATTTCGTTGTTCGAGCGCGGTCCAGGACTTGCTCCCGAATCGACAGACCCTTGGAATAACGCGGGCACGGGACACTCGGCATTGTGCGAATTGAACTACACGCCCGAACAGCCAGACGGCAGCGTCGTGACAACCGGTGCCATCAAGGTCAATGAAGAGTTCCAGTTATCGCGGGAATATTGGTCCGCCCTGGTCAATGACGGAACCATCCCCGATTCGTCATCATTTCTCGTCCCCGTTCCGCACATGGCATTTGTGTGGGGTGCGGACAATGTCGCGTATCTCAAGACCCGTTATGAGGCGTTGAAGAACCACCCTCTCTTCCCCGGCGCAGAATTCACAAACGACCCTAAGGTCATTCACAAATGGGCGCCGCTTGTCATGCCGGGTCGATCGAAGTCAGAGCCGGTGGCGGCGACTCGTTTTCAGAACGGCACCGATGTTGACTTCGGTGCGCTGACAAAAATTCTCGTCAACTCGATCTCTGGCCCCAAGACCGAGGTTCACATCAATCATTCGGTTCGATCGATTCGACGTCGCAAGGACGGCCTGTGGAACGTCGTGGTGCGCAACGAGATTGGTCGCACCCCGTTCACGGTCGCCGCAAAATTCGTTTTTGTTGGAGCGGGCGGTCATGCCCTGAACCTCTTGCAACGCGCTGGTATCCCCGAGGTTCGCGGCTATGCGGGGTTCCCTGTGTCTGGGCAGTTTTACCGATGCGACAACCCCCAGGTCGTCGCCCGACACAACGCGAAGGTCTACGGTAAATCGGCGGCTGGCGCCCCACCGATGTCCGTCCCCCACCTCGACACTCGTGTCGTGGACGGCCAGTCGAGCCTGCTCTTTGGCCCTTACGCGGGGTTCACGCCGAAATTCCTCAAGGCGGGATCGTGGTGGGACCTTCCCCGTTCGATTCGTTTCGGGAACATCATCCCGATGCTCGGAGTCGCAGTTACAAACCTGGGTCTCATCAAGTACCTCGCGACCGAGGTTTTTGCCGGGCGCGCGAAGCGCATGTCCGCGTTACGCGAATACTTTCCCGAGGCGAACCCCGCCGACTGGTATGGCTATTCCGCGGGGCAGCGCGTTCAGGTCATCGCCAAAGATGCCGACAAGGGCGGTGTCCTCAAGTTCGGTACCGAAGTGGTTTCCCACGCGGACGGATCAATCGCCGGACTTCTCGGTGCGTCGCCCGGTGCATCCACGGCGGTTGCAGCGATGCTCAACGTTCTTGCGACGTGCTTTCCTTCTAGGAAGTCGGCGTGGGCCCCGAAACTAAAGGCGCTTGTTCCGTCATACGGGACCTCGCTGGCAACCAATTCAGCGGCCGCACGCGCCTCGCTCAAGCGCACGGCGGCCGTACTCGGCATTCGCTAGTTCTTTGCCTGGGTGACCAACGTAACCTGTGACGGAACGGATTCGCCGAGGACGGTGACGGTAATCACGCGGACGTACAGCTTGCCCCGGCGTGGTTTAGGTAATTCAACCGTTGGGCTGGCGGATCTGGAATCACGCCATACAGTGAATCCCCGGTTTTTGTATCGACTCACGTGCACAATGAAATCGATGACAGGCGCTCCAATTGAATCCCCGGGTCGCCATCCCACCGTAACGGTTTTTCGCGTCGTGCCGATAACGGTGACATCGACGGGCGGGCTCGGAGGGCCAAAGGTCGGCGGTGGGTCCACGACGGGTGGGTCCACGACGGGTGGCGAAATTGGTGTCACAAATGCCGGTTCCGACGCGACACTTTCACCAAGGCTATTGACCGACGTCACGGTAACCCGATAGGCCACCCCGCTGGTGAGTCCAGGAACGGAAGCACTCGTCGTGGACTGATCAAATTCAGCAACGATAGTGGACTCCCTCCAGATTCGCACTCGATATCCCGTGACGGAGTCGCCGCCGTCGTGTGCTGCTACGGACCATTCCAGTTCTGCCCCACGTTCGGTCGCGGTGGCGTGCAGCGATGTCGGCGGATCGGGAACAGTTGCGGGTGTGACGAGGGCGGTTTCTGATGCGACGCTGTCTCCGACGGAATTGATGGCGCTGACCGTGACGGCGTAAGTGTTGCCGTTCATTAGCCCTCGAATCGAATATGGCGATTCCGTGGTGATGAAACTTGTTGGACTCCCGTTGCCCTGTCTAACTTGCACTCGGTAGCCAGTAATGGGGTCTCCACCGGTCGCTGAAACGGTCCACGACACGTCGGCTCCTGCATCCCGCCGCAGGGCGATGATTGCGTGGGGTGGATCGGGAGCTGTTGCGGGTGTGACGTTCGCGTGTTCCGACGGCCCGCCGGTGCCGATCGTATTTGTCGCCGAAACGACGATACTGTAAAGCACGCCATTGGTGAGACCGTCAAGCGTGATCGAGGTGTCGGCGGTAGTCGACTCCGAGACAATGTTCGCGCCCTGTGTCACGCGGACGAGGTATGAAACAACGTT
>CALPQP020000059.1 GCA_943325745.2 Gulosibacter massiliensis | reverse complement strand
TCCCCGCATGTTCACGCAAAGTGGTCTCACTGCCATCGGCGGTGAGGACAGTAATGTCGAGCAGTGAATCGGTCATCGGGGATCTTTCGGTAGAGAGATTTCGGAGGTGTCGAGTGCGAGGTCGCTTTGCACAGCGCGATTGTCGCGAGCCGATTGAGCGAGCACCACACCAATTAAAACAATACCCGCACCGACCAGTTGCACAACATTAAGTGTTTCGCCGAGTATCAGCCAGGCGGCGAGAAACGCGAAGAGCACCTCGCTGGTTGCGACGATTCCCGACCGCGTGGCCTTGAGAATACTGATGGACCATAATCCGAGAGTGAACGTGGTGAACGTTCCCAACACCACGATGAACGCCAATAGCAACCACGCGGGACCCGATATTCCATCGACGTCGTCCGAGAAGGAGATGACTCGGTTGAATATGGCCGGATCAAGCGTCCACCATCCGCTGAACAACGCCCAGAACACGCTCGCAACTGCCATACCCCAGAAGCCGACAGCCATCGGGTGCCGCACCCCGGTCTGACGCTCGCCGAGGAGGAAATAGGTCGTGAGCGAGGCGGAGGCAGCGAACGCCCACAACACTCCCTCGACGTTGAGTGTCGAGTTCCACACTTCGGCGACAGTTGCCAGCCCGATGAGCACAGCCGCGATCGACACCCAGATTCGGGACTTGACGTGCTCACGGAAAAAGAAGTGGGCGATGAGCGCCACGAATAGAACCGCGGTGTATTCCAGCAACAGAGCGATTCCGATGGGGAGCATGAATACGGCCTGGGCATAGGTGGCCTGTAACATCGCGACACCGATCACGCCCATGGCGAGGAGGGGCACGATTTGTTTGCGGGCGATTCGAAGTGCGTTGGGGTCCCGAATGAGTAAGACGGCACCCATGAGCACCGCGGCCCCGACGACGCGAAGGAAGGTGACTTGGAACCCGTCGATACCCGTGCCGTCCATCAACAGTTTGATGACGACACCGTTCACGCCAAAAATGAAGGCGGCGACTGTCGCAGCGATGTATCCGACGAGTGCGCGTGGTTTGGCTACGACCACGGACCCACCAGTTGGTGGATCGCGTGTGGCTCGATGGCCGCAAGTTCATCGTCAGTGAGGGGTTCCGCGTGTGCTGCTTTCAGCGAATCTTCCAGTTGCGCGACACTGCTAGCGCCGATGAGCGCGCTCGTGACTCCCGGGTGGCGCATCGTCCAGGTCAACGCCATCTGAGCGAGCGTCTGCCCGCGCTCGATGGCGATGTCGTTGAGCGCGCGTGCGTGTTCGAGGTACTCGTCGTTGATGCGCTCTTCCTCAATCCAATGGGCGGTGCGCACTCGTGAGTCGGCCGGAATGCCATTCAGATAACGATCGGTTGCGAGCCCCTGCGCAAGCGGCGAATAGACGATTCCGCCGACACCCAGTTCGACCAGTGCATCGAACAACCCATCTTCCGGGCGGCGGTCAAAGAGGTTGTATCGCGGTTGGTGAATGAGGAGCGTGACGCCCATGTCCTTGAGAATGTCGTAGGCGCGGCGCGTCTGTTGCTCGTCGTAGTTCGAGATGCCGACGTACAACGCTTTGCCCGAGTGAATCGCGTGCGCGAGGGCTCCCATCGTCTCTTCCAGCGGCGTGTCTGGGTCGAATCGGTGGGAATAGAAGATGTCGACGTAGTCGAGTCCCATCCGCGACAGGCTCTGATCGAGCGACGCGAGAAGGTACTTTCGCGAACCCCACTCACCGTAGGGCCCTTCCCACATGTCAAAGCCGGCCTTGGACGAAATGATGAGTTCGTCCCGATAGGGGTGGAGGTCGCTGGTGAGGATTTTGCCAAAATTTCGTTCGGCTGAACCGGGTGGCGGTCCGTAGTTGTTGGCGAGATCGATGTGCGTGACCCCGAGGTCGAATGCGCGAAGCACGATGTCGCGTTGGACTGAGAGGTCTCGATCGTCGCCGAAATTGTTCCAGAGGCCGAGCGAAATTCGGGGAAGCAGCAACCCGCTTCGACCACACCGGCGGTAAGGAATTGAATCGTAGCGATTCATTGCTGCGTCAAACGTCATGGTGACAGCCTAGCCCCGCGATTAGACTGACCGCATGATGACGTTTTATGTGGCTGGCGGTTGTTTCTGGTGCCTCGACGCGGCGTACCGCGTTCTTCGTGGCGTGAGCTCGGTGGTGTCGGGGTACGCGGGTGGTCACGTCAATTCACCAAGCTACGAGGCGGTGTGCACGGGTTCGACGGGCCATGCCGAAGTCGTCGCCGTCACCTTCGACGAGGCGGTCATCCCCGCCGACGTCATTCTGGATGCCTTTTTCACCATGCACGATCCCCGCCAGTTGAACCGTCAGGGTAACGATGTGGGAACCCAATACCGTTCGGTGATGTTCCCGACAGACTCGGATCAACGACAACTGTTCGAAGCCGCGCGCGACCGCGCGAACGAAACCTGGGGCGGTGGAGTTGTGACGACCATTGACGACTTCACCGAGTTTTTCCCGGCCGAGGACTACCACCAGGATTTCTTCGCCAACAACCCGACACAGGGCTATTGCCTCGCGGTGGCCGTCCCCAAGGTCAACAAGGTGCGCTCCGGCTTCGCGCAATATCTGACCGTATAGCTTCTGCACACATCGCCCGCCCGTGCGGTTGTCCACCGAGCGGGGGTTTCTCACTGTGCTCCAGCGGCGTTCGGGACATCCTCGTTGGAGGCGCCGGTCGCAGGTTGGGACGGCCGGCGCCGTCCACACAACAAAGGAGACACATGAGCGACACCCTCACCATCACCGGGCTCATCGCAACGACGCCACGGCACGTTGTCACGAGCGAAGGACTTCCGATCACGAGCTTCCGGCTCGCATCGTCACAGCGACGGTTCGATAAGGCGGCCTCGGCGTGGGTTGACGCGTCGACCAACTGGTACACCGTCACGGCCTTTCGTCAACTCGCCATCAACGCGGTTCCCTCACTGTCCAAAGGAGACCGCATCGTCGTGTCGGGCCGCTTGCGCGTTCGTGACTGGCAGACCGACGATCGGACGGGAACCAATGTCGAGATCGAGGCCGAAACTCTCGGGCATGACTTGTTTTGGGGGACCGCGGTGTTCACGCGATTGGTCGCTCTGGGCGGCGACTCGTCGACAACACAATCGGAAAGCGACACCGAACCCGCACCCGCCGAAGCGGTCGCTGTGGTCTGACCCGACGACCCGCGCTGACCTAGAATGGGGGAATGACCGCACGCACGTTTGTCCTTGCCGCGGCCACGGTCATGCCCCTCGCTCTGGGTGGTTGTTCTCTCGGTTCGAACGCCACGCCAGGCGCGACGTCAACGCCAACCCCGACGGTGTCAGCCGCACCAGCGCCCGTTTTCCTGCCGGACGGCGATGCGCAGGACAACAAAGCCTATTTCGATTGGGCGCTGTCGGCGGTTGCGACTAGTGACCAACGGCAACCGGGTAAAGCGCTCGTTGATTCGCTCGTCAGCGCGGGCTTTCAAAAGAAATCAATCCAGGTCACCGAAGACTTGACGAAAACAAAGATTCCGGCAGATTCCGTGATTGTGGCCGTTCAGATAAAGCGTTCATGCCTCATCGGTCAACGAACGAACGAACGAGAGTATTTCTCTTCAATCGAGAGTGCCCTCAAGACCGGTGGCTGCCTCGTCGGGACCACCAGAAAAATCGACTGGTAAAGATTGTGGCTGAATTCATTTACACGATGGTCCGCGCACGTAAAACCGTGGGCGAAAAACTCATTCTTGACGACGTGACGATGTCGTTCTTCCCCGGCGCGAAGATCGGCATGGTGGGCCCGAACGGTGCAGGAAAGTCCACAATCCTCAAGATCATGGCGGGGCTTGACACGCCGTCGAACGGCGAAGCACAATTGTCGCCCGGTTATTCCGTCGGAATTCTGATGCAAGAGCCCGAACTCGACGAAACGCGCTCGGTACTCGAGAACGTGCAAGACGGGGTTCGTGGCATGTACGACAAACTCGAGCGATTCAGCGCGATTTCACTACTCATGGGCGAACCGGACGCGGATTTCGATTCGCTCCTTGCCGAGATGGGTGAACTCCAAGAAGCCATCGACCACGCCGACGCATGGGACCTTGATTCGCAACTCGAGCAGGCAATGGATGCGCTTCGGTGCCCGCCGTCGGATTCCGAAATCGGAGTCTTGTCGGGTGGTGAAAAGCGACGCGTCGCGCTGTGTAAATTGTTGCTCGAAAAGCCCGACCTTCTCCTTCTCGACGAACCCACCAACCACCTCGATGCCGAGAGCGTCTTGTGGCTCGAACAGCACCTCGCCAAATACCCCGGCGCGGTCATCGCCATCACTCACGACCGGTACTTCCTCGACCACGTTGCGCAGTGGATCGCCGAAGTCGACCGCGGGCGGCTTTACCCCTACGAGGGCAACTATTCGACGTATCTCGAAAAGAAGTCGGAACGACTCGAGGTGCAAGGGAAAAAAGACGCCAAGCTCGCGAAGCGCCTCGCCGAGGAACTCGACTGGGTTCGTTCGAACGCCAAAGGCCGTCAGGTGAAATCCAAAGCTCGTCTCGCGCGATACGAAGAGATGGCGACGGAAGCCGAGCGCACCAAGCGCCTCGACTTCGAAGAACTTCAGATCCCGCCGGGCCCGCGGCTTGGCGCCGTTGTCCTCGAGGCAGAAAAAGTCACCAAGGGATTTGGCGATCGTGTGCTGATCGGCAACTTGTCGTTCTCGCTTCCACGAAACGGAATCGTCGGAATCATTGGCCCGAACGGTGTGGGCAAGACGACCTTGTTCAAGACCATCGTCGGGCTCGAGCCGCTCGATTCCGGGTCGCTCAAGGTCGGTGAAACCGTCAAACTGTCGTATGTCGACCAGTCCCGCACGGGAATCGACCCGAACAAGAACGTCTGGGAGGTCGTGTCGGAAGGCCTCGACGTCATCCAAGTCGGAAACGTCGAGATTCCGTCGCGTGCCTACGTCTCGACTTTCGGTTTCAAGGGCCCCGATCAGCAGAAAAAAGCGGGAATTCTCTCCGGTGGAGAGCGCAACCGCCTCAACCTCGCGTTGACACTCAAGCAGGGCGGAAACCTCCTCCTGCTCGACGAACCGACCAACGACCTTGATGTCGAAACGCTGTCGTCTCTCGAGAACGCGCTTCTCGAATTCCCCGGGTGCGCCGTGGTCATCACCCACGATCGCTGGTTCCTCGATCGCATCGCCACACACATCCTTTCCTACGAGGGAACCGCAGATGACCCGTCGAACTGGTATTGGTTCGAAGGCAACTTTGAGGCCTATGAAACGAACAAGGTGGAACGCCTTGGCGCCGACGCAGCCAAACCACACCGGTCGACGTATCGGAAGTTGACGCGCGACTAATGGCGGTCGCTAATAGCATTTCTCTGACGTTCACGTCCCGTGAGCCGATTAGCGACCTCGCGACGTTCATCGATCGGTCCGG
>CALPQP020000058.1 GCA_943325745.2 Gulosibacter massiliensis | reverse complement strand
TGAACACCATCGACGAGGTTGTCGCTGGCGCTCGACAGCCGACCGGGCCCGAGGACATTCGCGATCTCGCGGACGAGATCTTGCGCGGTGCATTTGTCGGAGATCTTTCCGATGCCCTTGAACGCGCGGCCGCGTATTGCCGAATCGAGGCGCACGGTGTGACCACCCTCGTCGCCGGGACCGAAATCGGCACGAGCGCCCTGTTAGAGCGAGCGGTGACCCTCGCCGACTTTGCCCAGGACCTGCAGGCGAGTTCGGTTCTTGCGAGGGCAAACAAACTCAACTAGCCACACGATTTGCCGAGACTCGTACACTGGAACAGTCGGGTCGTGCGGATTCCCCGGGTTCCATTAATTATGAGCCACCGCGAGTGGCAACGTGCCGAGAGGCGTAACCCACGGCCCGACACTTTTTACGGTGCGGTGTGAGTCTCAATCGACACGAGCCGGAATCCTTGTCCGCTCGTGGCGATGTGGAACACCGCAAAGTCTCCGGTTCCGAGTGACGCTGCCCGGCGTGCGTCATCGGTCACGACACCACCGGTCCGAGAGATGATTTCGCTCACGATTTGGGGAATGACGGGTCCGTGCGAACACATCACCACGGCAACCCCTTTCCGCAACCGCGAACTCACGAAGTCGACAACGCGATCGCCCTCGCTCGTCCACTTGTCTTGCGAGATCTTGCCCGACTCGCGAATCTCCATCCCCAGTTTGTAGGACAACGGCGCAATCGTCTGAAGACAACGAATTGCAGGAGATGAAATAATCGCGGTGGGCCCAAACGCGGCGAGACCGCCCGCGATGTCGCGAGACTGCTGCATGCCGTGGGCTGCGAGCGGACGAAGCGAATCGAGTCCGTCCCAGTTTTCGTGCGCGGTTGCTTTGCCGTGGCGGGCAATGATGAGCGGGAAGGTATCCATCGAACCCGACTTCCACAACGAACGCACGTCGTCGATCAGTTCGCGGTCGTGCTCGTAAGTCAACGCAGCGATTGCTTTCTTCGCACTCAACCATTCGAGGGCAAAAATCTCGTCGTTTGACACGAACTTGGATTTTGCTTCGGCGACGGGGTCGACTTCCGCCGCCCAGTAGTGGACAATCTTTGGTTTGCCGTTCGACGATTGAATGTAGTGGACTGAGCCCAGCGACGGCCCGAGGTTGACCTTCAAGCCGGTCTCTTCGAAGACTTCGCGGACTGCGGTGTGGGGAAGCGTCTCGCCCGGGTCAACTTTTCCCTTGGGAATCGACACGTCCCGGTGCTGTTTCCGGTAGACGACGAGAACCTGCAGTTTCCCGTTGACGACGCGCCACGGGACGGCGCCCGCAGCGACGACCGGTTCGGGCTTGCTCATTTGTTCTTCCCCCGCGAGTTTCGGGCCGTGTATTCGGACATGAGTGTGTCCTGAATGTCGGCGAGCTCGCCAGCGAGTCCGTTGTGGCGAGTCCACTCACCGTTCTCTGCGAGTGACCACGTCGACGACGAGTCGCTCATGTGCAATTCGAAGAGGTGATCGATTCGTTCGAGGTGTTCCGGGGTCTCGAGTTTGATGAGAACTTCGATTCTGCGGTCGAGGTTTCGATGCATCATGTCGCTACTGCCGATGTAGGTCGAGGGCTTGCCGCCGTTGTAGAACGAGTAAATGCGCGAGTGCTCGAGGTAACGCCCCAGCACGCTGCGCACGCGAATCGTCTCTGACAACCCCGCGCGACCGGGAACGAGCGAACAGATTCCGCGCACGGACACATCGATGGGAACCCCGGCACGGCTGGCGCGATAGAGCGCGTCGATGATTGTTTCGTCCACGAGCGAGTTCATTTTGAGGCGGATGCCCGACTTCTCGCCGGCAAGGGCGGCCTCGGTTTCCCGGGCAATGTTTTTGAGCAACCCATTACGCAAATACCGTGGAGCGACGAGGAGCCGTTTGAATTTCTTTTCAATCGCGTAGCCACTGAGTTCGTTGAACAACCGCGTCAATTCGGCACCGACCTCGGCCGAACTCGTGAACAAACCAAGATCTTCATAGGTGCGGCTCGTCTTCGGATTGTAATTTCCCGTTCCGATGTGCGAGTAGTACGAGATGTCTCCCGACTTCTCTCTGCGAACCACCTGGGTCAGTTTGCAGTGGGTTTTCAGCCCGACCAACCCATAGACGACGTGCACTCCCGCGCGCTCGAGTTGCCTCGCCCATGTGATGTTGTTCTGTTCGTCGAATCGTGCCTTGATTTCGACGAGAGCGAGCACCGCTTTCCCGGATTCAGCGGCGGCAATTAACGAACGAACAATGGGGGAGTCCCCCGACGTGCGATACAGGGTCTGCTTGATGGCGAGCACGTTGGGGTCTGTCGCGGCTTGCTCAACGAACGCCTGGACGCTCGTCGCGAATGATTCGTAGGGGTGGTGAACGAGCACTTCGCCCTCATTGAGCGCTCCAAACAAATCTGCTGGCAATCCGGGTTCGGGCGATTGGAACTGAGCGACCGTTGTCGGCACGTGTTGGGCGAACTTGAGGTCTCGCCGAGCGACTCCGGTGACCTGAAAAAGCTGGTCGAGCCCGAGGATTCCAGGGAGCCGATAGACCTCGCCCTCGTCCATTCCGAGTTCGCGAATGAGCAAATCGAGAGTGACGGCATCCATTTCGTCACTAATTTCGAGTCGAATCGGCGCTCCGAATCGACGTCGCGAGAGTTCCTTTTCGAGCGCTTTGAGGATGTTTTCACTCTCGTCCTCATCAATCTCGAGGTCTTCGTTTCGGGTGACCCGGAAAAAGTGGTGATCGAGAATGGCCATCCCAGGGAATAGCGACCCGAGGTGGTGGGCGATGAGGTCTTCGAGCGGAAGGAATCGAATAACACCGTCGGCCGACGTGGGCAACTCAACGAATCGGGGCAAAATAGCGGGCACCTTGACGCGAGCGAAGTTCTCGTCGCCCGACTTCGGATTTTGCACCCGAACCGCCAAGTTCAAGGAGAGTCCAGAGATATACGGGAACGGGTGCGCCGGGTCGACGGCGAGCGGGGTGAGGACCGGGAAAATCTGCGCCACGAACAATTCGTCAACCGTCTTGCGGTCGGCGGGTGACAGGTCGGCTATCGACGTGATGGCGACCCCGTCGGCCTCCAGCGCCGGGCGAATGACGTCCGCTGCAAGACGAGCATGATCGACCTGAAGTGCGAGGGCGGCGGCATGGATGTCTGATAAAACCTGCTGAGGACTCCGACCGACGTTGTTGTGAATCGCGATTCCCGTTTCGATGCGACGCTTCAGCCCGGCAACGCGAACCATGAAAAATTCGTCGAGGTTGTTGGCAAAGATTGCGAGGAAGTTCACGCGTTCGAGCACCGGAATTGACTCGTCCTTCGCGAGCTCGAGTACACGCCCGTTGAATGCGAGCCACGACAATTCCCGGTCGAAAAATCTGTCCGCGGGGAGCGAGGCGTCGTTTGCGGGAAGGGCTTCGTCCCAATCGTCGTCGAGTTCGGCGTCGGTGGACCCCGTGGTGGGGTTCGTCTCGCTCATTCGTCTTCTCCCGTTGGCGCAAATCGGTAACCGACGTTGCGAACTGTCCCGATCACCGATTCCCGGTCACCGAGTTTGGCGCGGAGTCGGCGAACATGAACGTCGACGGTTCGTGTACCGCCGAAATAGTCGTAACCCCACACGTCTGAGAGTAATTGCTCGCGGGTAAACACGCGACCCGGATTTGCCACCAAATACCTTAACAATTCGAATTCTTTGTAGGTGAGGTCGAGGGGTCGTCCGCTGGCCGTGGCCTGGTAGCTCGATTCGTCGATGGAAACCCCCGAGTGGCTCAACCCGGTTGCGACGTTGCCGCTCGCGGAGTGAACGGCTAGACGGATTCGCGCATCGACTTCGGCGAGAGACGCGGACGGCAGTACGAAGTCAGAGATTCCCCATGAGCCATCCAGAACAGACAACGACGTATCAGAGACCACGATGAGGACGGGCACGGGCAACTGCGCAGAGGCCAACACCGAGGCCATGGATTTGGCCGCGACCAGGTCGGTCACTCCGTCGATGAGGACAAGATCGACGTCGGGGTGAGAAGCGAGCGATTGTGGCGAGAGAGGAGCGACGGTTAAGTCGTGGGGCAGCAACCCAAGAGCGGGAATGACCATTGCGGAAGCTGGAGAAAGCAACAGAATTCGAGACACGGTCCACCCCTCCCACGATTCGATAAAGTCTAGGCGCGTTTAGCATGGAGACATGCCCCGCCGAATCGCATCCGCTCTTCCCTCGTGGATTGTGACAATCGCCGGTTGTGTTTACGCGGTGACGCTGGGGTCCGCCCAGTGGGCCGCGGTGATTTCGGCGACAATCGGGGCTTCGCTCGTGTTGTCGTTCGTCATCCAATTGTCGATTCAACGAAAGAAGGGTCTCGTCAATCGCTTGGCGTTCACGACGGCGGGGAGCCTCGTCATCGGGGCCGTCGGTTTCGTGGTCGCGTGGTTGAGTAACGGTTTAGGCTAGACCCATGATCTTCTGGTTCGAAATCTTCTTCTTGGCGTTGTTGGGGCTCGCGTTCGTCGCGATCGGCTTCACGAGTATCGTCGTTCTCGTTCGGCTCTTCCGCGGTCAGCGCTAACGATGTCTAACCCCTTCGTCGACCAACGACGACTGGTGGAGGGGGACGCAGCGGTTTCCATCGACGCGGGTGTCGTCCTCGTGACGGGACCGGACCGATTCGACGTGCTCAACGCGACCCTCAGTCAAGACCTGCGCGGTCTCGTTGTCGGAGACTCGCGTGACGCCCTCGAGCTCGACGGTCAGGGACGAATCCAACACAGCATCCACGTCCTCGAATCGTCTCACGGCACGCTTCTCGTTGTCCCCGGAGCATTGGGGGTGGACGTTGCGGCGTGGCTCGATGCTCGAATCTTCATGGAGGACGTCCAGGCTGCCGACGTGTCGTCCCAGTTCTCGGTGTGGGGTGGCGCTGTTGCGTTCGGTGACCTCGCCTGGACCGATCCATGGCCCAATGTCGCCCCCGGCGGAGTAACCTACGGTGACGCCAGCATTCCCGCATGGTCATGGGTCGAAACACTATTGCCCGCCGGGGAAAAACCGCGCGTCGATGTTGTCGACGCAGACCTCGTCGACCCCTTGCGCGTTGTCGCTGGACGCCCATCGATGGCGGAAGTCGATGATCGATCCCTCCCGCATGAACTCGATTGGCTCCGAACCGCCGTCCATCTGTCCAAAGGGTGTTACCCGGGGCAAGAAACGGTGTCCAAGATTCACAACGTCGGGCACCCGCCGCGGCGACTCGTGCGGCTCCACCTGGACGGTTCGGATTCCGTCTTTGTTGAGGCGTCCGACCCAGTCTGGGCGGGGGGCGACCTGGTCGGTAGGGTCACCACCGCCGGAAACCACTTCGAAGACGGGCCCGTGGCGCTCGCGGTAATCAAGCGAAACGTCGACGTCACCGCATTATTGAGCGTCGTCCACGATGACCATCCGTTGACCGCCACCCAGCAGGTTCTTGTTCCGCCCAGCGCTGGCGCTACCGCCGTGGAGCGACTGCGTCCCAGTCGACCGTAATCTCGCCG
>CALPQP020000057.1 GCA_943325745.2 Gulosibacter massiliensis | reverse complement strand
TCACCGTGACGCTCGTCCGAAACGTCACCGATATTGACGACAAGATTCTCGCGGTCGGCGGTGCAGAAGAGTGGTGGGCGCTCGCCGCCCGCATCGAGCGCGAGTTTGACACCGCAGCGTCGGCACTGGGAATCCTGCCCCCGACCGCAGAGCCGCGCGCGACGGGCCACATCGGGGACATGATTGCGCTCATTGCTCGATTGATCGACCGCGGGCACGCCTACGCCGCCGAGGATGGATCGGGTGATGTGTATTTCTCTGTCGCGTCGTGGCCGGACTACGGCCAACTGACGCGGCAGTCGCCCGACGAGGTCGAATCGGATGAGGCCAATTCCGAGCGCGGGAAGAAAGACCCCCGCGATTTCGCTCTGTGGAAAGGCCGTAAAGATTCCGAGCCCGCAACCGCATCATGGGAATCCCCGTGGGGCGCCGGTCGGCCCGGTTGGCACATTGAGTGTTCCGCCATGGCAACCCGCTATCTCGGGTCTGGTTTTGACATTCATGGTGGTGGGCTTGACCTCCGGTTCCCGCACCATGAGAACGAGCTTGCCCAGTCGCGCGCAGCCGGAGACGAATTCGCCACTACGTGGCTTCACAACGGTCTTGTCACGATGAACGGGCAGAAGATGTCTAAGTCCGTCGGAAACGTGATGGGTGCCGATGATTTGTTGTCGCAGACCGATTCGGCGACGGCTCGCTACTTCCTCCTCGCACCGCATTACCGTTCGACGATGGACGTCCACGATGGGTCGCTCGCGGAAGCCGCAGCCGCGTGGGACCGAATTCGCGGGTTTGCGCGGCGGACCGCTGACCTGGTCGTCTCCGTCCCTGAAGTTCCCGACGCATTCGCCGCCGCCATGGATGATGACCTCGCTGTTCCAGCCGCGCTGGCGGTGTTGCACGACACTGTTCGCGCGGGGAACACCGCGCTCGATGCATCGGACGATGCCGCGATTCTCGCGCGTGCCAACGAAGTCGCGGCGATGGTGAATGTGCTTGGACTGACTGTCACGACAGACTCCAACGACGCGACCCACGAGGCGCTGGGAATGCTCATTGATCGGCTGATTACCGAACGCAACCGCGCCCGTGCGGACAAAGATTGGCTGACAGCCGACAGGATTCGCGACGATATCGACGCCGCGGGAATCACGCTAGAAGACGGCGCCGACACAACCCGATGGAGTATCAACAATGGTTAAGCCAGGACGACCAGGAGCCGCAAAAGCCAAAAAAGGCCCACTCAAGGGATCCGGTGGTAAACAGCGCCGTTCCCTCGAAGGCAAAGGACCCACGCCCAAAGCCGAGGACCGCACCTGGCATCCCGCGGGGAAGCGCAAGATTGCGCAAGATCGACTGACTGAAGCCCGCGAACGTTTTGGGAAGACGGGCTCGAAGGCCCCTCAGAAGACCGTTCGTCGAGGCAAGGACAGCGACAACGAAATCATCAACGGCCGTAACTCCGTCTTGGAAGCGCTTCGCACGAACGTTCCGGCAACCACCCTGTACATCGCCTCGCGGGTCGAATTCGACGATCGTGTCAAAGAGACACTCTCGCTCGCCACAAAAAAGGGCATCGCGATACTCGAGATCATGCGTCCCGAGATGGACCGCTTGTGTGGCGAGAATTCGGTGCATCAGGGTATCGCGTTGGCGGTTCCTCCGTATGCCTACAGCCACCCGCTCGAACTGCTTGACGCCGTCGAAGCTCGCGGACAAACCCCGCTGTTTGTTGCTCTGGACGGCGTGACCGACCCCCGCAACCTCGGCGCCATCATTCGATCTGCCGCCGCTTTTGGTGGACACGGAATCATCGTGCCGCAACGCCGCAGCGTGGGGGTCACTGCGGCAGCGTGGAAAACGTCTGCCGGTGCAGCGGCGAGGCTTCCGGTTGCGATGGCATCGAATCTCAACCAGGCGATCAAGAACTTCAAGGAACGCGGAGTCTTTGTCATCGGTCTCGATGGTGATGGGGACATGTCATTGCCGCAGATCGACATTGCGGATCGCCCGTTGCTCATCGTCGTCGGAAGCGAGGGGAAGGGCTTATCTCGGCTCGTCACCGAGAATTGCGACGTCATCGTGTCGATTCCGATCGGCACGGCCACCGAGTCACTCAATGCCGGAATTGCCACATCCATCACGCTCTATGAAATCGCCATGCGTCGATTGGCATTGGTCGGAACTCGTTAGCAGAGCGGCGAGCGCAACCGAAGGGAAGCACGAATTGCCGAAACGGACTTGCGCGCTAAACTAGGGAGGCTATCACGCACATTGCGCATTCGTCGCACGGAAGTCAGGAAGATTTGTCAATGAACGCACAACGACCCAGCCGAAACGAAGCCCGCGAGCTCGCCCGCGAGAAGGCGCAAAAAATGCGCTTGGCGGGAAGTTCGCGCGAAAAGCGGAACCGTATTTTTGTCCAATTGGGACTCGGCGTCTTGGCGCTTGCTGTTATCGGTGCCTTGACTGCCGTCATTCTCACCGCATTTCAGCCCGCAGGCCCGGGGCCGCTCAACATGCAGAGCGACGGAATCAAGATTTCTACCGGAAACGTTGCTGTACCGACGCCAGCAAACCCTTCCGACGCGAGCCCCGTGGCGAGCCCCGCGAACGACGCGGGAGTCGTCGATATCACACTGTATGTCGACTACCTGTGCCCGATTTGCCGTCAGTTCGAAGAGGCGAACAAGGAGGCGATTGCCGACCTTCTTGCGCGTGGTGCCGCGACGATCGAGATTCACCCTATTGCAATCTTGACAAACCGTTCACAGGGGACTCAGTACTCACTACGTGCAGCGAACGCCGCGGCATGTGTGGCGAATGATTACCCCGATAGCTTTTTGAACTTCCACAACGCTCTCTTCGACAACCAGCCGCAGGAAGACACTCCCGGTTGGACAGACGAGGAACTCATCGGATTTGCGACCCAATCCGGGGCCGGTCCAAAGGTCGAGGCGTGTATCAACGACCTGCAATTCGAGGACTGGGTCAAGGCGAGCACTGAACGCGCGATTAGCGGAGACATCGCGATCAACAACAAGGACAAGAAATTCGAGGGAGTGACAGGAACCCCGACAATCGTGATTAACGGCATGCAATTCAACCCGTCCTACGACCCGACCGCGACACCGCAATTCAGTGTGGAAGAGTTCCTTCGCGCTGTTTTGACCGCCGCAGGCGTGCAACAGTAGCCTTCAGCAACAGAGGTCACTTGGTACTCTGGTGACGTCGCCGACTTAGCTCAGCTGGTAGAGCATCTGTCTTGTAAACAGAAGGTCACGAGTTCGAACCTCGTAGTCGGCTCGGAATCGTCACCCACCAGAGAGGAGCGAATCGTTGCAAGCCGACACCCCAGATTCTTCAGCCTCACCCCGACGTTCTCGCAACCCTCTTCTCGTCCTCGGAATAGTCGGGGTCCTCGTATCCGGCGCGTCATTTGCGGCTGGCTACTTTCTACCAGCAGGGTCGGCAACCCCGTTAGCTGAGCCGACAGCAGTCCCTCGACCGGTGCCCGACGAGCCAGTCGGCGCGTCGGCAGTTCGAACCTGTTCGGTGGGCAGCGAAATGAATAATCCCGTGCTCGGCACACAAACCGTCGTTGTATTTGATGAGTCCGGAAACCGATTGCTCACAAACAATGCTCACGATCCCATACCGATGGGGAGCGTCATGAAGGTTATCACCGCCGCGGTGGCCCTCGACACTCTCGGACAAGACGGGCGACTCACAACGCGGGTAGTCGACGGTTCAACGGCGGGGACCATCATCGTGATTGGCGGTGGCGACCCCACGCTCCGTGCAGGAGCATCGTCTGTTTACACTGGTTCGGCGAGCATCACCGAACTCGCCAGTGAGACGGTGAGCTCTTATCAGGCTGAGCACCCAGAAAGCCCGACGATTACGCGGGTCTTGATTGACCTTTCCATGTTCCCTATCGACGACGCGTGGCATCCAACCTGGCCTGAGTCGGAACGGACTATCGGATACCAACCTCGAATCGTTCCCTTTATGGTCGACGGTGACCGCGCAAACCCAAGCCAGCAGACGAGTCCTCGCTCGACTGATCCGGCAGGCCGTGCGGCGGACGCGTTTGTTTCGGCGCTGCAAGAGGCAGGAAATGGCGACGTCGACGTTGAAATCGACTATCAAAGCGCGCCGAGCAACGCTGTAGAACTTGCGTCCGTCACATCCGCCCCCGTGTCCGAACTCATCCCCCAGATGCTGCTGTACTCAGATAACACACTGGCGGAATTTCTCATGCGCGCATCCTCGGTCAGTGTGGGATCCGACGGAGGGTCCGATTCGATCCAACAACTCGTGCTCGGTTCCCTCATAAAACACGGTGTGGACATGACCGGGGGCACATTCGTCGATGGTTCGGGCGAATCTGCGAGCGACCTGATCCCGCCTCGCGCTATGGTCGAGCTCGTCCAACAGATTTTCTACGGCGACGAAACGCTCGCCGCCATCGGTGACGCTCTCCCGATCGCGGGTCGATCGGGAACGCTCGCCACTCGCTTCGTCGGTGATGCGGAGGTTGCGCGCGAACACGTTGTCGCGAAAACCGGCTGGATTTCCGGCGTCTACTCACTCGCCGGTCAGATTGACACCGAAAACGATGGACGGCTCTCTTTTGTGGTTGTCGCTCGAGGCGAGGTCGACGCGACCGCCATCCCCGCGATAGACCAACTTGTCGCAAGGATTTATTCCTGTGGTACGAACCTCGCGCCGTTCTAGGAAATCATGACTAACGTCCTTATCGTCGTCGACCTTCAGAACGATTTCACGGAAGGTGGGTCGCTCGGGGTCAAGGGCGGAAATGTCACCGCTGCGTCGATCACGGCGCATATTCGCGCACACAAATCGCGCTACTCGCGCGTCATCGCGTCACGCGATTGGCACTCACCCGACGGAGACAACGGCGGGCACTTCGCGGTAAAGCCCGACATGGTGACCACCTGGCCGCGACATTGTGTCCAGGGCACGACCGGTTCGGCATACAACCCAGCGCTGGAATTGGAGCTCATTGATATTCAAATTTACAAGGGGGACGGACAGCCCTCCTATTCCGCTTTCGAGGGAAAAACCCCCGGAGGCGCGTCACTGGATGACGTGCTTCGAAAGGTGAAGGCCAAGCACCTCGACATCGTCGGAATCGCAACCGACCACTGCGTTCGGGCCACCGCTCTCGACGCAATCGCGAAGGGCTACACCGCGACTGTGTTGGTGGATCTGTGTGTCGGCGTGGCCCCGGCCACGACGATTGCCGCGGTCGCAGAGATGTTGGCGGCGGGGGTCGACATCCGTTTTTCCTAATAACTTTCGGCAAGCCACAACTTTCTCGGGGTAAACCCCATCGGCACGGACGGTCAACCGCGAGTTGTCGAGGTTGGTTTGGCATAGAGCGAGGGTGCGGTTGCCCGTAACCGACGCGATGGGGCCCCACCTGTTGTCCCGGAAAAATGATTTAGGGCCGCCGAACGGCGACCCTAAATCATTGGTCGGGGTAACAGGATTTGAACCTGCGACCTCGTCGTCCCGAACGACGCGCGCTACCAAGCTGCGCCACACCCCGTAACTTATGGCTTAAGCGTACCCGATGTCTTTTGCCCGCAGGGTTACCAGCACCGCTTCAGGAGGGCACGCGAACCGAATGGGGGCGTAAATTGAT
>CALPQP020000056.1 GCA_943325745.2 Gulosibacter massiliensis | reverse complement strand
AATACCCACATGTTCGCGCCAACACCTGGAGTGTAGGTCACCGTCGACAGAGGCGTGTAGGCGAACCAACCGAACGACGCGGCACCCTGCGGAGTGTGTAACCCCGCAGTCGCGACGGCAGACCCGAAGAAGTAGAACCAGAATGCAAGCGCGTTTAATCGAGGAAAAGCAACGTCTGGTGCTCCAATCTGAATCGGCATCAGAACGTTTGCAAAAGCGGCAAAGAGCGGCGTCGCGAACATCAGAAGCATCAGAGTTCCGTGCATGGTAAAGAGCTGGTTGTACTGTTCCTTAGTCACCAGGTCCATGCCGGGCTGGAACAGCTGTGCGCGGATGATGAGTGCCATGACACCGGCAATGAGGAAGTACACAAACGACGTGACGAAGTACATGTACCCGATGGTCTTGTGGTTCGTAGTCGTCAAGTAATCAAGGAACACGGATCCCTGACGGCCCGCCGATGGCGTGCTCGCGCCTTCCGGGATTGCTGGCGCTGCGGGGCGTGGTGCGGTAGTTGTCATGACTGTGCCTTAGCTGTCTGTGTTTCCATCGGTGCCGGGAAGGTTGTTGTTCGCGTTGTACTCGGGGCCGAGTCGGCCGGTCATGCCCTGATCGCGAAGTTTCTGCATTTGTGCGTCGTACTCCGCCGGTGAAACGACTTTGACCGTGAACAACATGAGTGAGTGGTACTCGCCACAGAGTTCCGCACACTTTCCGCGGTAGGTTCCCTCTTTTTCCGGAGTCACATACCAGTGGTTGGTCTTTCCGGGAATCATGTCCTTCTTGTACAAGAAATCAAGGATCCAGAACGAATGGTTGACATCGCGCGACTCGATGCTGATTTCAACGGACTTGCCAGCAGGCAAATATAAAATCGGCAACGAGTTGATGTCGACGGTGTTGTCCGGTTTTTCTCTCGCCTGGACGCCCGAGAAATGCACGTCCTCCGAAAGGTAGTTGAAGTCCCACGCCCATCGCTTTCCAAAAACCTCAATTTTGACATCGGGGTTGGGGTTCACCGCTTCGATGATCGCCTGATCGCGAGCGGTGAAGGCAAAAAACCCGAGGACCAAGATCAACGGAACGATGGTGAAGAAAGTTTCAATGGGGGTGTTGTATCGAAGTTGTGCCGGAAGTCCCGTGTCTGTCTTCCGGCGGCGGTAAGCCACCGCCGCCCAGATGATGAGCCCCCATGTGATTGCGCCCACAACCAACAGCACGATCCAGGAGGTGGACCACAATCCGATAATGCGCGAGGTTTGGTTTGTGACGCCAGCTTCCGAGGGAAGGAAGCCACGAAGCTCTTGTGCGGTGCAACCCGAGAGTACAAGTGCGACAACGATTGCTGCACTCGCTGCGATTACTCGGCGAATCTTTGGCACCTAGAACCTCTCGACGGAACTCTTTGTGTTCTTACAGTCTACGACACTCCCCGGTGCTGATTGGCGCATTAGAACCGAAAAACCCCCAAAATCAGTCGATTTTGGCGGTTTTCGCAACTCGGACACGCAGTTAGTTGAACGAGTCTCCGCAGGCGCACGTGCTGGCCGCGTTGGGGTTGTTGATCTGGAAGCCCGATGAGTGGAGCGTGTCTTCGTAGTCAATCGACGCGCCGTCAAGATACGGTGCACTCTTTTTGTCAACCACAACCTCGACGCCATCAAATGCAACGATCGCATCGCCGTCGTTGTCGCGCTCGTCGAAGAACATGTCGTACTTGAATCCGCTGCAGCCACCGGCTTTGACGACGAGGCGGAGGCGCAAATCATCGCGCTGTTCGCGTTCCATCAACGCTTTCGCTTTGACGGCGGCGGTCGGAGTGAGCACGACGCCGTGGGATTTTTCGGTCACGGTGTTTCCAGTCATTTCGGTCATGACTCGATTTTACCTCCTTCGCGAGTCAATCGCGATCATTCAGGCGCAACAGGAACAAAGTTTCCGCGACGATGGCTCGGCGGAACACCGTGAGGGACAGAGATTCGTTGGGGCTGTGCGCCCGAGATAACGGGTCCTCGACCCCCGTTATGAGAATCTGTGCGTCGGGGAACCGCTCGACCAGATCGGCGACGAACGGGATGGAACCCCCGACGCCCACCTTGACCGGGTCAGCACCTGCCCAGGCGTCGCGGAGCGCCTCGAGTTCGAGTGTCGCCGCGCTTCCCGACGAATCCACGAGAAACGAATCGCCCAAATCGATGTGACTGAATTCGAGGTGGGCGCCCCACGGAACGGTCATACGAAGGTGCTTCTCGATGTGCGTAAAAGCATCGGATGACGTCTGCCCCGGAGCGATGCGAACCGAGATCTTCACGGTTACCGACGGAATCAGCGTGTTGGATGCGTTCTGAACCGTTGGCGCATCGATACCCGTGATGGAAATCGCTGGCTGAAACCACAACCGAGACAGAATCGGACCCGTTCCGATGTCACTGACGCCGTCCTTCAATCCCGAGTCGTGAACCAGCTCGTCTCGAGTGAAGTCGGGCACGGACGCGTTGTGTGTGTGCAGGCCCGCAATCGCCACGGAACCGTCCTCGTTGTACAACCTGGCCAACAGCGTGGTCGCGGCCATCATCGCATCGGGAACGGCTCCTCCGAGCATCCCCGAATGCGATGCGTGCTCCAGCGTGGACACGGTGAGCGAGAAGGCCACATTCCCGCGCAGACTGACGGTGAGGGACGGAATGTCCACCGAACGGTTGTCAGAGTCGGCGACCACGATGATGTCGCTGTTCAGAATCGCGGCGTGCCGATCAAGAATCGACGTGAAAGATCGAGAGCCGAATTCTTCCTCCCCCTCAATGAACAGTGCAAGTCCAATTTTCAGGTCGTCACCGAGAATGTTGGCGATGGTCTCGAGCGCTGTCAGGTGAACGACGACACCGGCCTTGTCATCCGCCGAACCGCGACCGTAGAGACGTCCGTCCCGCTCGACAGGTTCGAAGGGCTCGCTCTCCCAGATCTGCGCGTCACCCGGAGGCTGAACATCATGATGGGCGTACAGCAAGACCGTTGGGTAGCCGGGCGCAGAGTTCCTGCGGGCGAGAACGGCCGGCTGACCGTATCCGGGCCCGTCCGCAAAAGGTTCCGTCACGACACGGACGTCCTCAAAGATTTCCAACGCACGAACTCGCTCAGCGACGAACTCGGCGGAACGATGAACCTCCTCGGCCGGAAATCCGTCCCACGAAACGCTGGGAATTCGGACCAGAGATTTCAACGTCTCTAACGCGACGGGGAAGGACGCGTCGATTCGTGAGTTGATTTCGTCAAGAGAACGAGAGCGATGCGTCATAAAGGTAATCTTAGAAGCACCAATCGAGAGGAACCGTCGTGAACGACTCCGCCGACACGTCACCCGCAACCGGCAAAGGACGAGCTACACCGAGCCGCAAAGAGCGTGAAGCCGCCAATAAGCGCCCCCTCGTCGCGTCACGGGCAAAGACCAAGATGACGAAGGAGGATCGTCGCAAGCGAGCCAGCGAACGCCTCGTCGCCCGACAGGGCTACGAAGCTGGCGACGAGCGATACATGCCTGCGCGCGACAAAGGCGCTCAGCGCCGTTTCGTCCGTGAATTCGTCGACGCGCGATACACCGTCGGAGAATTCATGATTCCGTTGATGTTCGCTGTCATCATCGCCACCTTTCTGCCCCAGTACAGCGCGACGGATGGTTCCGGGGCAAGCCTTCAGCTCACCGTTCTCATCGCCATGTACGGCTTTTTCGTCATCGCCGTCATTGACGCCATGATCTTCAGCAGCAAACTAGTCCGAGTAATGTCGGACAAGTTCGGCGCATCGAGCATCGAAAAAGGACACCGCTGGTACGCGTCGACTCGCGCTTTCCAGTTCCGTCCGCTCAGAGTTCCGAAGCCGCAAGTGACGCGCGGCCAGCACCCGTCATAAACCCCGGGTGCATCCCCTGGCCAACCGTGCCGCCCAGAACGGTCCTTCATACAGGAACGCCGTATAGCCCTGCACGAGAGTTGCGCCAGCGGCGAGTCGATCCGCGACATCCGAAGCCGTCGTGACGCCGCCGACCGCGATAATGCACAAGTCTCCACCCACTCGCGCGCGCAAACGGCGCACGATCTGTGTTGACCGTTCGGCGAGAGGCGGACCCGACAATCCGCCGGCCCCCATCGCGTCGATTTCGGCCACTGGAGTTGACAGTCCATCACGGGACAGCGTCGTGTTGGTCGCGATGATCCCGTCGAGTCCGATCGTAAGAACGAGGTCTGCAACAGCGTCGACGGCACTGTCCGTCAGGTCGGGCGCGATCTTCACCAATACGGGAGTATCCCCCGCCTCACGCTTCACGTCACGCAGGAGGGGCTCGAGTTTGTCAATCTCTTGAAGCCCCCGCAAGCCGGGCGTGTTAGGCGACGACACGTTCACCACAAGATAATCGGCAACCGGCGCTAACAGTCTGGTTGAGGCACGATAATCGCCGCGGGCATCGTCGACGTCGACACGTCGACTCTTTCCGATATTGACACCGACAATCGGTCCTCGGCGACGACGAAGCCTTGGCGCGATCGTCACGGCGCCATCGTTGTTGAAACCCATTCGGTTGATCAAGGCGTAATCGGCACGAAGTCGAAACAGACGCGGTCGCGGATTTCCCTCTTGCGCATGTGCGGTGACGGTACCGACCTCAACGTGGCCGAACCCCAACCCCCACAGGATTCGATACGCGATTGCGTTCTTGTCGAAACCAGCAGCAAGACCGAACGGTGATTCAAAGTCCAATCCGAGTGTGCGAACCCGCGCCGAGCGAGGGGGTCGCGTGAAGAGGCGAAGAAGCGGGGTGAACCCAAGACGTTGCCCCCGAATCAAAAGTGACACCACGAGTTCGTGAGCATTTTCTGCGTCCATCCGCGCGAAAACGAGACGAAAAAGGGCGCGGTAGATCACGCAGGATCGCCCTTTGATTCCTCTTCCGCTCTCAAGACGCCGATGGCCGATTCGAAGTCGTTGAGGGAATCAAACGCTTGGTACACGCTCGCAAACCGCAAGTACGCGACAAGGTCGATGGTGCGAAGCTCCGGCAAAATCGAAAGGCCGACCTCGTTCGCATCGATTTGTGAAACACCGGTCGCGCGAATACTTTCTTCGACGCGCTGGGCAAGTCCGGCCAAATCCGCGTCCGATACGGGTCGGCCCTGACAGGCTTTGCGGACACCCGCCACAATCTTCTCGCGGGAAAATGCTTCAATCACGCCGTTGCGTTTGACGACCGACAGGCTCGCGGTTTCGAGCGTCGACCAGCGGCCCCCGCAGTCCGGGCATTCTCGCCGACGACGAACAGACAGTCCGTCTTCGGAGGTGCGTGAGTCGATCACACGGGTATCGGTGAAGCGACAAAACGGGCAAAACATGATGTCACCTTTCCCGTCGGGCGAAAACTGCGTTGCCGTGTTTTTCCATGTTACCGTTCGGGAATAATGGGGACGAGAACGCCATTGAGAGGATTGTGACCATCGTGACGCCACAGGAGGCTTTCCTCGCAGCATTTTCTCTGCATCCCGCTGGCGTTGCGGTGATCACGGGACAAATGGACGATGGAACACCCGCCGGTTTTACCGCGACATCACTTGCCTCGTTCTCTGCCACTCCCCCGCGCGCGACCGTCAATATTGCGCAACACGCTTCGTCGTATCCTGCAGTCGCGTTGGGCAAAGCCGTCATCCTT
>CALPQP020000055.1 GCA_943325745.2 Gulosibacter massiliensis | reverse complement strand
TATGCGGCCAAGCCGATGGATCACTAATTTAGGGTTCTCTCAGGATTACTTTTTCGGTTTATTCCGAATCGTCCGAATCACTGAGGTGACAGTCGGTACTCCGCGCTGCGCCGGGAGTTTCCAGCCGAGGATTACCGAGAGCATGCGAATTGCGGTCGTGACTCCGACCCCAGCGAATCCCGCGACGGTCACTGACTGCCCGATTGAGAGCAGCACGATCACGGTTGCTCCACCCAGTCCGGCGGCCACGGCATAGAGCGAGCCGACCTGCATGAGTTGCATGGGCAGCGCGAGAAGCATGTCGCGAAGGATTGAGCCGCCCACCGCGGCCGCAACACCGATGAACAACGCGGGAACGACGGGGAGTCCGAACGCGAGAGCCTTGGTCGTTCCGATTACGCCGAAGATTCCGATGGTCAGCGCGTCCAATACGTTGATGACCATTTCGATTCGATGAAGAAGTGACGACACGAGCATGCCTCCGAGTGCACAGAGCACCGCGGTCACGAGATACCAATTCGAGTTCAAGGCGGCGATGTCGGTCGAGAGAAAAATATCGCGCACCATCGAACCGCCGAACCCACTGACGATGCCGATGATGGCGACACCCAAGAGATCGAGCTCGGCGCCGCGATATCGCGATGAAAACATCGCCCCCTGCGCCGCTCCGATTCCGACCGCGACCAAGTCGAGCCATCCAGGAATCGCAAACAACGAGTTCATGTCCCTAGTCTCTCGTGTCGCGAGTCGGGCGTGATACGTCGGGCGCGAGAATGGACAGGTGCCCACCTATCGCGACGACGTTATTGTGCTTCGAACGCACAAATTGGGCGAAGCCGATCGCATCATCACGATGTTGGGGAAGTCCCGTGGAAAGATTCGCGCGGTGGCCAAGGGTGTTCGCAAAACGGGAAGTCGAATTGGTTCTCGCCTCGAACCCTTCATGATTGCAGATGTTCAGTTCTACGAGGGTCGAAACCTCGACACGGTTCAACAGGTGGAAACCATCACGTCATTGACCGCCGTGATTGTCGCGGATTACCCGATGTACACGACGGCGTCGGCGATGGTCGAAACCGCCGACAAACTGACCGACCATGGTCACACTGCGGGGCACTACGCGCTGTTGCTCGGGGGGCTCAAAGCGCTGGCGAAAAGGGCACACGACCCGTCGCTCATTCTGGATTCCTACATTTTGCGAGCCCTGGCAATCGCGGGCTGGACACCCCAACTCGACGCATGTGTCATCACGGGCGAGGACGGTCCACACACCGCTCTCGTCATCTCGGCGGGTGGAGTCGTCTCTGACGCCGTCGCACCCCCCGGAACTCCACACCTGCGACCCGAGACGATCACGCTTCTCGCGGCGTTGCTGAAAGGCGACTGGGCGGTCGCCGATGCCTCGCCAGACGGCGCTCGAATCGAGGCGCGTGGTATCGTCGCGGCGTACGCGCAGTTCCACCTTGAGCGGTCGATTCGATCGCTCGGACACATCGATCGGACGGAATGATGGTCGACTTTCTGCCGCTAAATTACACGGGGCTCACGCCGCCCGTCGTTCAGCGCGACCTCGTTCCCGAACACGTCGCAATCGTCATGGATGGCAATGGTCGATGGGCGAACGCGAGAGGTCTTCCTCGGGTTGAAGGTCACCGGGCGGGTGAGGCCGCTCTGCTCGATGTCGTTGCTGGGGCAGTCGAGGTCGGAGTCAAACACTTGTCGGTGTATGCGTTTTCGACCGAGAACTGGCGGCGCAGCCCCGAAGAGGTCAAGTTCCTCATGGGGTTCAACCGAGAGGTGCTTCGTCGCCGTCGCGACCAACTCAACGAGTGGGGTGTTCGCGTCCGCTGGGTCGGCCGTGCCCCGAAACTGTGGGCTAGCGTCATTTCGGAATTGCGCGAGGCCGAAGAGATGACAAAGAAGAACACGGGTCTCACTCTGCAAATGTGCGTGAACTATGGGGGCCGACTCGAACTCGTCGACGCGATCCGAGACATCGCCGAGGGGGTCGCGAAAGGAAAAATCAACCCCGCGCGCATCACCGAAAAAACGGTGCAGGCGCACCTGTACGAGCCATCGCTGCCTGATGTCGACCTGTTTATTCGATCGTCCGGCGAACAACGGACCTCAAACTTTCTGTTGTGGCAAAGCGCGTATTCCGAGATGGTCTTCCTCGATACGCTGTGGCCGGATTTCTCGCGTGTGCAACTCTGGCGAGCGATTGAGGACTATGCCCGCCGTGACCGACGCTTCGGCGGTGCGGTCGATAGCCCCGCTCCCCGATAAACTGGCGGGACGCCTTTCTAGAGGAGACCCGTGGCTCAGAACAATCGACTCGATTCCGTCATTTCGCTCGCGAAACGACGCGGTTTCGTGTTTCAGGCCGGCGAAATCTATGGCGGAAGCCGTTCGGCGTGGGATTACGGCCCACTCGGAGTCGAACTGAAAGAAAACATCAAGCGCCAGTGGTGGAAGGCGATGGTGCAGAACCGTCCCGACGTCGTCGGTCTTGACTCGTCGGTCATTTTGCCCCGCGCGGTGTGGGAAGCGTCCGGTCACGTCGACGTGTTCAGCGACCCGCTTGTCGAGTGTCTGTCCTGCCACAAGCGATTCCGTGCCGACCACCTCGAAGAGGAATTCGAAGAAAAAAAGGGTCGCCCGGCCGAGAACGGACTTGCCGACATCGCGTGTGGTCACTGTGGCACGCGCGGTCAGTGGACCGAGCCCAAGGAATTTTCGGGAATGCTCAAGACGTACCTCGGACCAGTCGAAGACGAGTCGGGTATGCACTATCTTCGACCAGAGACCGCGCAGGGTATTTTCGTGAACTTCAATAACGTCGTGTCGTCGTCGCGCCAGAAGCCCCCGTTCGGAATCGGTCAGATTGGAAAGTCGTTCCGTAACGAGATCACTCCGGGGAACTTCATTTTCCGCACCCGCGAGTTCGAGCAGATGGAGATGGAGTTTTTCGTCGAGCCCGGAACGGACGAAGAGTGGCACCAGTACTGGATTGACGAGCGCTTCCGCTGGTACACCGACCTCGGAATCAACCCCGAGAACCTGCGCCTGTTCGAACACCCGAAAGAGAAACTGTCGCACTATTCCAAGCGAACCGTCGACATTGAATACCGATTCGGTTTCTCGTCGGGCGAATTCGGCGAACTCGAGGGCGTTGCGAACCGCACCGACTTCGATCTGACGACCCACTCGAAGGCATCGGGAACAGACCTGTCGTACTTTGACCAGGGCACGAACGAACGCTGGACGCCGTATGTCATCGAGCCGGCGGCCGGACTGACTCGTTCGCTCATGGCGTTTCTCGTGGATGCCTATTACGAGGACGAAGCGCCAAACACGAAGGGCGGTGTCGACGTTCGTACCGTTCTGCGCTTCGACCCCCGCCTCGCGCCCGTCAAGGCCGCGGTGCTGCCGCTTTCGCGCCACGAGGAACTGTCGCCCCTCGCGCGTGACCTCGCCGAGAATCTTCGAAAGCACTGGAACATCGATTTCGATGACGCCGGTGCGATTGGACGCCGATACCGTCGCCAGGACGAAATCGGAACGCCGTTCGCCATCACCGTCGACTTTGACACTCTCGAGGACAAGGCCGTGACGGTTCGCGAACGCGACACGATGACGCAAGAGCGAGTTTCGCTCGATCGTCTCGAGGGCTACCTGGCGGAGCGACTGCTCGGAGCATAGGGTGCGAATCGGTCCGATTGAAACCGACGTTCCCGTCGTTCTCGCTCCCATGGCGGGGATCACGAACACGGCGTTTCGACGGTTGTGCCGCGAATACGGGGGCGGACTGTTCGTCTCAGAGATGATTACCGCACGCGCCCTCGTCGAGCGAAACGAGACGACGATGCGTCTCATTCAGCACCACCCGTCCGAGACGACGCGTTCAATCCAGTTGTATGGTGTCGACCCTAAGACGATGGGTGCGGCGACCCGAATCCTGGTCGACGAAGACCACGCCGACCACATCGACATGAACTTCGGGTGTCCTGTTCCCAAGGTGACGCGCAAGGGCGGTGGTGCGGCGTTACCGTGGAAGACGACTCTGTTCGAGCAGATTCTGAAAGAGACGGTAGCGGCTGCCGGCGACGTCCCCGTGACCATCAAGATGCGAATGGGTATAGACGATGATCACCTGACGTATCTCGACGCCGCGCGAATCGCGGCCGACCTCGGAGTTGCCGCAATCGGACTTCACGCCCGCACCGCGGCCCAGCACTATTCGGGAAACGCCCACTGGGACGCGATTCGGACACTCAAGGCGGAAATCAAGGGTTTGCCGATTTTGGGAAACGGTGACATCTGGAGTGGTGCTGACGCGAAACGAATGGTCGAGGAAACCGGGTGTGACGGGGTCATCGTCGGTCGTGGCTGCCTCGGTCGCCCGTGGTTGTTCGCCGACCTCGAGGCCGCGTTCGGTAAGGACGTCGAAACGATCATGCCGAATCTGGGGTTTGTCGCCGACGCCTTCCGCCGACACGCAGAGTTGCTCGTCGAATTCCTCGAGGACGAAAACCACGGCTGCCGGGATATTCGCAAGCACGTCGCGTGGTACTTCAAGGGGTATGCCGTCGGGGGAGAAACTCGTGCGGCGCTGGCACTGGTCGGTAGCCTGAAGGAAATGGACGCCATTCTCGCTGAGCTCGATCGAGACGCCCCGTATCCCGGCGCCGATGCAGAGGGCCAGCGCGGCCGTGCCGGCACACCAAAGCGTCCGTCGTTACCCGACGGCTGGCTTAACTCACGTGAGATTTTGGGCTCGCACATGAAGGAACTGGTCGACACCGAATCGAGCCACAGTGGGGGATAACGGTTACACCGCCGTCGACCTCGAACGCGCCTTTCCCGAGGGGTCGAAGGGGGAACGGTCCGAGTTTGCGCGCGACCGCGGACGCCTCCTGCATTCCAGCGCACTTCGGCGACTCGCAGCCAAGACCCAGGTGCTCTCGCCGACGGCCGGGCTTGACTTCGCTCGAAACCGCCTGACACACTCCCTCGAGGTCGCACAGGTCGGCCGCGAGATTGGCGCAAGCCTTGGGCTCGACCCCGACCTCGTCGACACTGCCTGCCTCGCCCACGACCTGGGACACCCGCCGTTCGGACACAACGGCGAAAGGGCCCTCAACGATTGGGCGCTTCCGTTCGGCGGTTTCGAAGGAAACGCTCAAACACTTCGAATTCTGACGCGGATCGAACCCAAAGTGTTTGACGACGCCGGTCGCAGTTTTGGCCTGAACCTCACGCGGGCGAGTCTCGACGCGTCGTGCAAATACCCTTGGACGCAGGCAACGGGTGTTGCTGAGCCAGGAGGCCGCACCAAATTCGGCGTCTACGAATCGGACATTCCGATTTTCGACTGGCTTCGGCAGGGTGCCGACGACCGCAAGCTTTGCATTGAAGCGCAAGTCATGGACCTGTCAGACGACATCGGATATTCGGTGCACGATTTCGAGGACGCGATTGTTAACGGCTATATCGACGTTCGCGCTCTGTCGTCCCGCGTGAACCACGACGACCTCGTCGACTCGATGGTCGAATGGATCGGCGGCGAACTCCCGCATGACGAACTCGTCGCCGCGTTTGATCGGCTTGATGGACTCACCTCGTGGATTGAAACGTGGGAGGGAACTCGCCAGGAAATGGGTGCACTCAAAAATCTCACCTCGACGCTCATCGGTCGATTCGCCGGCTCTGCGACGGCGGCGACGCGGGAACACGCGACCGCAACGAGTCTGGTTAGATTCGGCGCCGATGTCGTTGTCCC
>CALPQP020000054.1 GCA_943325745.2 Gulosibacter massiliensis | reverse complement strand
GATGGACGAGTCATTCGCGGTACGCAACGTTAACGAAGGATTCTCCGGCGGAGAGAAGAAGCGCCACGAGATCGTCCAGATGGAACTCCTCAAGCCTGTTTTCGCCGTACTTGACGAGACCGACTCTGGGCTCGACGTCGATGCACTCAAGGTCGTGTCCGAGGGTGTCAATCGTGTCAAGACAAACTCTGGTATGGGCGTCCTGCTCATCACGCACTACACCCGGATCCTTCGTTACATCCGTCCCGACTTCGTGCACGTTTTCGTCAACGGCAAGATTGCCGAAGAGGGCGGCCCAGAGCTCGCCGATCGACTCGAAGACGAGGGGTACGACCGCTTTCTCGTGGAGGCTTCGTGAGCGAACTCGCCGCCGACCGCTTCGATGTCATAATCGAGGCCCTCAAGGACGTCATTGACCCGGAACTCGGCGTCAACATCGTCGACCTCGGTTTGATCTACGACCTGAATTGGGACGACGAGAACGATGCACTGATTGTGTCGATGACACTGACAAGTGCGGGGTGCCCGCTCACCGACGTGATCGAAAAGGAACTGGAAAGCGCGCTCGACAACGTTGTCGAACGATTCCGTATCAACTGGGTGTGGATGCCGCCGGGGGGTGTCGATCGCATCACGGACGACGGGCGCGAAATGATGAGCGCGCTCGGTTTCAACCTGTAATGATCGACGTCACAAACCTCGAGATCCGAGTCGGGGCTCGCACCCTCATGTCCGAGGTCAGCTTTCGAGTCGACAAGGGCGACAAGATTGGTCTCGTAGGGCGCAATGGCGCGGGCAAGACCACACTTACGAAGGTTCTGGCCGGGGACGTGCTTCCCAATGGCGGAAACGTGTCAATCCGGGGTGAACTCGGCTACCTTCCGCAGGACCCGCGGACCGGCGATCCGACCCAACTCGCGCGTACCAGAATTCTGGACGCCCGTGGCCTCGGTTCGATCCTTGTCCAAATGGAGGACGCAACGAAACTCATGGGCGCGGATGACCCAGACATCGCCGCGGCGGCCATGTCCAAGTACGGCAACCTGACCGACCGATTCACGTCGCTCGGAGGCTATGCCGCCGAGGCGGAAGCCGCCTCGATTGCCAACAACCTCGGTCTTCCGGACCACGTCCTGGGGCAGCCACTCGACACGTTGTCGGGCGGTCAGCGCCGACGAATCGAGTTGGCCCGCATCTTGTTCAGTGACGCAGAAACGATGATTCTCGACGAACCGACGAACCACCTCGACGCCGATTCCGTTGTCTGGTTGCGCAATTTTCTCTCCAACTACAAGGGCGGTGTCATTGTGATTTCGCACGATGTTACCCTCGTGACCGAAACGGTGAATCGAGTGTTCTACCTCGACGCAAACCGCGAGCGACTTGACGTCTACAACATGGGCTGGAAGCTTTACCTTCGACAGCGTGAAGCCGACGAAGAACGTCGCAAGAAGGAACGTGCAAACGTCGAAAAGAAGGCAACGACCCTGCAGTTGCAGGCCGCGAAATTCGGGGCGAAAGCGTCGAAGGCGGCGGCGGCCCACCAGATGGTCGCGCGCGCGGAAAAAATGCTGTCTGGGCTCGAGGATGTTCGCGCCCAAGACCGTGTTGCCAAGTTGCGTTTCCCCGATCCAGCCCCGTGCGGTCGAACACCAATCATGGCGCACAACCTGTCGAAGTCGTATGGTTCGCTCGAAATCTTCACCGCGGTCGACCTGGCGATTGACAAGGGTTCCAAGGTCGTGGTCATCGGATTGAACGGTGCGGGCAAAACGACGTTGTTGCGAATCCTCGCGGGAGTTGATGCACCCGACACCGGTGCGGTCGATGCCGGTCACGGGCTCCGCGTTGGTTATTTTGCGCAAGAACACGAACCCCTCGACATCAAGCAGTCGGTATTGGCGAACATGATGTCAGCGTCGCCCAGCCTTGGCGAGACGGAGGCGCGCAAAGTTCTCGGGTCGTTCCTGTTTAGCGGTGATGACGCGACGAAGCCAGCTGGCGTTTTATCGGGTGGCGAAAAGACGCGACTCGCGCTTGCGACCCTCGTCGTCTCGAGTGCCAACGTCCTCATCCTTGACGAACCGACGAACAACCTTGACCCGGCGTCGCGCGATGAGATTCTTGGCGCGCTCTCGCACTACAAGGGCGCCGTGGTTCTCGTGAGCCACGACCCGGGAGCAGTCGAGGCACTCAACCCCGAGCGCGTGCTCATCATGCCGGACGGTCTCGAAGATCTGTGGAGTCAGGACTACCAGGAACTCATCGAGCTCGCGTAGCGTCGAGCGCCGCGTCTTCGATATCTTCGTCACTGCGGCGACGGCGAACCTTTCGTTCGGTGGGCACGTCTCCGCGCGCTTCTTTGCGCAAAGCCCAGCCGTAGCCGTAGAAGCCCATGAGGGCGAACACATACCACTGCAGGGCGTACGACAGGTGGGGCCCTTCGTCGAGCACTGGCTTCTCCCACGGTGCCCCCGCATCTGTAGCGGGGGACTCGGTCGCTAAGCGGCCGTACCAACCCACGTAAACATCACCGTCGTATGCCGTGTCAATTGTGTCGGTGTGGATTGTCGCGATTTGACCTGCCGGAGCATCGCGCCCAGCAATCTGACGCTCACCCGGCACGAGGTGGACGGTGACAGCGACGTTTCCCGTCGGCAGCGGTGGAGTCTCGGCGGGGGCAGAGTTATCGCCGTTTGCCGGTACCCAGCCGCGGTTCAAGACAAAGAGCGTGCCGTCCTGCAGATCCAACAGCGCGAGTTGCTCGAACCCAATCCCTCCTGGCCCAGAACGGGTACGAACATACACAGGTTCGACACGGTATGTGCCGTTCATCGAAACCAACCGCCACTTCTCGGTCACGTCGAATTCTGCAGTGCCGTCAACCAACGCGTCCAAGGGAACAGTGGCACGGTCATAATTCGTGTCGAGCAGGGCAATCGCGGCCTGCGCTTGGGCACGACGGTCGAACTGCCATTGCCCCAGCCCGACGCATGCGACGGCGAACGCGACGGTGAAACCCAGAATGCCCCACCACCGCGGGGTGACGGCAAGCCGCCACAAGCTCACGGAGTGAAACTCGTCAAGCTCGGAACGTTGGATTCGCGAGTTCGCAGCGATTTCGACATATTGGAGTTGACCACGTTAGCTAGTCCGACCGCGACAAGAGGCAATACCACGACCCCCGCCACGGGAAGCAGAATCCACCAGCCGGGGGTGACAAAGCACAGAAACAGACAGACGAGTCGAAGTCCCATCGCAATCAGATACTGACCCAACCGAGATTGCCGTTCCACGTTCGGGGAAACGGGCAACGACGTGAGAGAGGGCGTCTCCGGAGTCATTTGTCAAGTCTACGCCCACCACTACGCTGGTAAACATGTCGACACCACGAACCGTACTCATCACCGGCGGAAACCGAGGGATTGGCTTCGCCATCGCCGAAAAGTTCCTCGAACTCGGTCATCGCGTAGCGGTGACCGCACGTTCCGGCGACGGCCCGAAGGGCAGCCTCACGGTGATCGCGGACGTCACTGACGGCGATTCGCTCACGGCGGCAATCGCCACGGTCGAAGAGAAACTGGGTCCGATCGAGGTCATCGTTGCCAACGCGGGAATCACGAAGGACACCCTCCTGATGCGGATGTCCGACGAAGACTTCGAGTCGGTCATCGACACCAACCTCACTGGTTCGTTCCGACTGGTAAAGCGCGGCATCACCTCGATGATCAAGCAGCGGTTCGGGCGCGTCATCTTCATCTCGTCGGTTGTCGGACTTCTGGGAAGCGCCGGCCAGGTCAACTATGCGTCATCCAAGAGTGCGCTCGTGGGGTTCGCTCGCTCGTTGACGCGCGAACTCGCGGCCCGCGGCATCACGGCGAACGTCGTCGCCCCGGGTTTCATCGAAACCGACATGACGGCCTCGTTGCCCGCGGAACAGCAAGCCGAATACAAAAAGACAATCCCCGCCGGTCGATTTGCCACTCCGGCCGAAGTAGCGTCTGTCGTCGCGTGGCTCGCCTCTGACGACGCAGCGTACATTTCGGGTGCTGTCATCCCCGTCGATGGTGGACTCGGAATGGGTCACTGACGCGACGGTCAGCTGGCGCGTCGGCCAAAGTATGGTGCGACTAAGGCCAAATCACGCACGTCGATGTTCACGTGGGCGGCCTGTCGAACCTCGGGTTTTGCGCAGAAACCGACGGAAAGTCCTGCGATGTTCATCATGGCCAGGTCGTTCGCACCGTCGCCGACCGCGATCGTGCTGGAAAGGGGAATCCGCTTCTTCTTTGCGTACGCCGTGAGAAAGTTCGCTTTCGCTGCGGCGTCAATCAACGGGCCGTAGGTTCGTCCAGTAAACACACCGTCGATGGCCTCGAGACCGTTCGCCGTCCACGCATCAAGGCCCAATTGTGTCGCGATCGGGTTGAGAATCTCGTAGAAACCGCCCGATACGGCGATGATGTAGCCGCCCGCCTCGTGAACAGCGTGCACCAATTGACGAGCTCCGTTCGTCAGCGTGACGGCACCGAGAACGTCATCCAGCACCTTCACCGAGGTACCGCGCAAGGTGGCAACGCGTTGCGCGAGCGCTTCAGCGAAGTCGATCTCGCCACGCATCGCTCGCTTGGTTAGGGCCGCGACCTCGTCACCCGACCCCGCCGCATCGGCCAGAAGGTCAATCACTTCATCGTTGATAAGCGTCGAATCGACATCACAAACAACGATGAATCGACTCACGCGAACTCCTTTGCGATGGGAGTATCAGGATATCGCGTCACGCAGTCGGGCATTGCGCCCGCTCGCGCTCATGCCAGTATCCTTGGTGCCCGCAGAGATTAGTAGCAGCATTTGTCTTCTGATACAGTTGAGTGTTGCGCACATGCGCCCCCGCATCTTAAAAGGACATCATGAAGGCTGAAATCCACCCCACCTACGCACCGATCGTTTTTCGCGATCTCGCGAGCGGCGAGATGTTCCTCACTCGCTCGACAGCAACGTCAGAAAAGACGGTTTCTATCGACGGAACCGACTACCCCGTCATCGACGTAGAAATCTCGTCAGCCTCGCACCCGTTCTACACGGGTAAGCAGCGCATCATGGACTCGGCTGGTCGCGTTGAGAAGTTCAATAAGCGTTACGAGGGCTTCGGGCAGTAATCCCCGCTTTCGTCACAAAGGCCGCGCGATTCGCGTGGCCTTTGTCGTTAAGTTGAGCTTTTCGCCTCAGTAGACGACATTGACCATCGGTATTTCCTCGTCGTTACGGAAAACTGGCCAGATCCCGTCACCGACCCGCCGCGACGTTTCGCCCTTAGTCGCGAGCCATTTCGCGAACGACTCGGCCTGGGCTTTTGCCCAAACGATTTGAGCCTCATGCAGTTCGTCGGGGGACAACTGCATTTCGGGGGCGGACGCGAATTTCACTTGGAGGGCCTTGAACACGCGACCAGCACCGACCGAATCGGCCTCCGAATCATGCGCCGCGCCAAGGTCGATGCCATACAAGTCACACGCCGCTTGCAGTGTGCGAGAGCCCTTGCGATAGGTGTCGACCTTCTTATCGATGAGGAGAGGATCGACGATGGGTTTCGGGGTGTCGAGGGGAGTGACACCATTGCGAATTGCATCGTGGTGCAGTAGCGAGAAGTCGTAGGACGCGTTGTACGCGACGACGGGCGTTCCCTCTGCGAACAATTCGCGCAAACGTTCAACGATTTCGGCAACCACCTCGGCGGCGGGGCGTCCCTCGGTACGTGCGCGTTCCGTCGTGAAACCGTGAACGTTGGCTGCAGCCTCTGGGATCTCGACTCCGGGGTCAG
>CALPQP020000053.1 GCA_943325745.2 Gulosibacter massiliensis | reverse complement strand
GGCTCGGGCTCGTGTCACCGGGTAGAACCGCTGGCCGCACCCGTCGTTATTCGATGCGGGACATTGTCCAATTGCGCGAGGTTCAGCGCCTCTCGAACGAAGGGCTCAACCTCGAGGGGATTCGCCGGATCCTTGAACTTGAAAACACCGTCACCGACCTCAACCAGCGTGTTCGCGAGCTCGAATCACTCCTCGCCGACGCGATGATCGCGCGTCCCGGGACACGCGTGTTTGCTGCGGGGACAGGCGGCGAGGTTGTCTCGCTTCGAGCCGGCACTCGTTCACAAAAGTCCAATCAGGTCGTCGTCTGGCGACCGTTTCCGTGGCGCGACCGCTAGGTAAAGAGGAGAAAACCATGGCTAACATGCAAGGCGCCCCGTCCTCGCAGGACGAGCAGAAATCCGCTCTGGAACAGTACGGAGTGAACCTCACCGCGATTGCCCAGACCGGCAAACTCGACCCCGTTATCGGGCGGGACGCCGAGATCCGTCGCATTACCCAGGTGCTCACGCGCCGAACCAAGAACAACCCCGTTCTCATTGGCGAACCGGGCGTCGGCAAAACCGCTGTCGTCGAGGGCCTCGCACAGCGCATTATCGCTGGTGACGTTCCCGACAGTCTCAAGGGCAAGCAAATCGTCTCGCTCGACCTCGCGGCTCTCGTCGCGGGGGCCAAGTTTCGCGGCGAGTTTGAGGAACGCCTCAAGGCAGTGCTGAAAGAAATTGATGAGTCTGACGGTCGCGTCATCACCTTCATTGATGAACTTCACACCCTCATGGGTGCGGGTGGAGGAGAAGGTTCCGTAGCGGCCGCCAACATGCTCAAACCGATGCTCGCACGGGGCGAACTTCGTTTGATCGGCGCAACGACCCTTGACGAATACCGCGAGAACATCGAAAAGGATGCGGCGCTCGAACGCCGTTTCCAACAGGTTTATGTCGGCGAGCCCAGCGTCGAAGACACTATTGCGATTCTGCGAGGTCTTAAGGAGCGGTATGAGGCACACCACCGGGTTGTCATCGCCGACAGCGCGCTCATTGCCGCCGCGACGATGTCGAATCGATACATCACGTCTCGTCAACTGCCGGACAAGGCCATTGACCTCATTGACGAAGCGGCAAGCCGACTCAAGATGGAGATTGAATCGTCGCCCGTCGAGATTGACGAATTGCGCCGACTCGTCGATCGCCTCACGATCGAAGAACTCGCCTTGAAGAAGGAAAAGGACGACGCATCCAAAGATCGTCTCTCTAAACTGCGCGGCGAACTCGACGACAAGCGAGTGGCGCTTGCTGAACTTCAGAAACGCTGGGATGCCGAAAAGGCGTCGCTGCAGGGCGTTGGCGACTTGATGACAAAACTCAATGATGCGCGAATCGAACTTGATCTCGCAATGCGTGAGGGCGACTACGAAAAAGCGTCCAAGATCAACTACGAGGTCATTCCCGGATTTGAGGCGGCAATCGCGTCAGCAGAATCGGGCGAACAGGTCGGCGATCGCATGGTCAACGATCGTGTGACCGAGGAGGACATCGCTGCGGTCGTTGCGGCGTGGACGGGAATCCCGGTCGACAAACTCACACAGGGCGAAACCGAAAAACTGCTGAGCCTCGAAAGGGAACTCGCTAAACGACTCGTCGGCCAAGAGGACGCCGTTCGCGCGGTGTCCGACGCTGTCCGTCGTAGTCGCGCCGGTGTCTCGGACCCGAATCGACCGACCGGCTCGTTTCTGTTCCTCGGACCGACCGGTGTCGGCAAGACCGAACTCGCCAAGGCGCTCGCGGACTATCTGTTCGATGACGAGAAGGCCCTGATTCGCGTCGACATGAGCGAATACGGCGAGAAGTTCTCGGTGTCGCGCCTGATCGGCGCGCCTCCCGGCTATGTCGGGTTCGAACAGGGTGGTCAGTTGACCGAAGCCGTTCGCCGCCGCCCGTATTCGGTTGTTCTTCTCGACGAGGTCGAAAAGGCTCACCCCGAGGTGTTCGATCTGCTGTTGCAGGTGTTCGACGACGGCCGGCTGACGGACGGTCAGGGACGAACCGTGGACTTCCGCAACACGATTTTCAGCCTCACATCGAATCTCGGCTCGAACTTCCTTGTCGACCCCGACCTGTCGTGGGAGGACAAGAAGATTGCCGTCAACGAGACGGTTCGACAGGTGTTCAAGCCCGAGTTCGTCAATCGCCTAGACGACATTGTGGTGTTTGCGCCGCTCACGAGTGACGACCTCCAGCGCATCGTCGACATCACCGTGGACCGCCTCGCCGGCCGCCTAGGGGATCGCCGCCTCACTCTTGGCGTCACCCCTGGCGCGCGCATGTGGCTATCGGAACGCGGGTACGACCCGATCTACGGCGCCCGCCCTCTTCGTCGACTGATGCAACACGAAATAGATGACCGACTCGCCACCGCCCTGATTGCCGGGAACATTTCTGATGGCGATTCGGTTGTGGTTGATGTGGCGTCCGATGGTGACTCACTCACCGTTTCCCGCAACATCCCCTGACCCCAAATACACAAAGGACATCATGAGCAAGCGAGCAGTTACCGAGTACCCCATCAACGACGCCATGGCGAACCGCTGGAGCCCACGCTCCTTCGATCCGACAGCGGTCCTCACCTCTGCCGATTTGGGTCCGGCATTCGAGGCCGCACGGTGGGCACCGTCAGCGAACAACCTTCAGCCATGGCAGTTCATTGTCGGCTATCGCGGTGACGAGACCTTCGCGAAAATCGTCAACGATCTCTCGGGGTTCAACGCGGGGTGGGCGCCCGACGCGAGCGCTCTCGTCGTAACTGTTGCGAATACCCACACCGCTTCCGGTCGAGACAACGCCTATGCGCGCTACGACCTCGGACAGTCAGTTGCGCACTTCACGATTCAGGCGACCGCGGATGGCCACATGACCCATCAAATGGGTGGGTTCGATATCGACGCACTCACAATTGCACTGGGCGTTACCGAGCCGTGGGAGATTGTGTCCCTGATTGCTGTCGGTGCGCTGGGTGACCCGAACAAACTTCCCGAGGATCGGCGCGATGCTGAGACGGGGCCGCGCGAGCGGAAGCCTCTGACCGAGGTCGTGCGCTAACCCTTCGACATTTCTCTGCAACCGGTTCAGCCGAGCAAGGCTTTGTCGAGGAGCGCGAAGAGAGCCGACTTCATGTCGTCGCGATTCGTGACGGGGAACGTCCACGGAATCGAAGCCTCGCGGGTATCGCCGTTCTTTTCAATCGAGAAAACGCCGGTTGATTCCGTGATGTCGACCAACAACACGGTTGATTCGAGTTCGGCTCCCGCCAGCTTTTCCGCCATAAATCGCATGTGGTCGGCCATCGACGGGTCGTTCATGTAATCGCAGACACCGCGGACATCAGTGGGGTCGAGAGCCATGATTCGGTTTCCTTTCGTTCATTACCAAAACATCGGTCGGTCATCATCATCGCCCGAACCACCGATTTCGACAACGACCGGAACGTGGTCGCTCGGCTGTTCACCCTTGCGCTGATCTCGGTCGATGAAGGCGTCAGTGACACTCGACGCGAATGCAGGCGACCCCAGGATGAAGTCGATGCGCAGACCCTCATTGCGCGGGAACGATAAGTTTTTGTAGTCCCAATAGGTGTAACCCTCGGGAACGCGCGGTCGCACGCAGTCGGTCAGGTTTATCGCCTGGAACTTCGCAAACGATTCCCGCTCGACGGGCGATATGTGTGTTGACAACCCCGGGACCATCCGCGGGTCACCGCAGTCATCGTCAAACGGAGCGATGTTGAAATCCCCCATGATGGCGAGCTGATCGAACGTCGCCATTTCTGTCGCGGTCGATGTTCGCAGAGCCTCGAGCCAACGAAGTTTGTAGTCGAAGTGAGGGTCGTCGAGCGACCGACCGTTCGGGACGTAGAGGCTCCAGAGGCGAACGCCCTCAACCGTGACGCCGATGGCGCGGGCTTCGAGCGGCGGGTCATCCCCGTCGTGGTCCTTGGCGAAACCAGGCATCCCGTCGAACCCGACGGTGACGTCTGACATCGGAAGTCTCGAGACAAAGGCGACACCGTTCCACTGCGACAACCCGTGGCACACGATGTCGTAGCCTGCGGCCTCGAGCGCTGTCCGCGGGAACTGGTCGTCGCGGCACTTCGTTTCTTGCAGGGCGAGTACATCAATGTCGCTCGCTGCCAACCAGTCGACGACGCGTTCGACTCGCGTTCGAATCGAGTTGATGTTCCAGGTTGCAATGCGCACGAGAGTGAGTTTAGGCGTTCGATAGGCTGGGGGAATGCCCGACGACCGCTCGCAACTTGCGTCACTCATCAAGGACAATGCAGTTTTTTTCGGCGATTTCACGCTGACGAGTGGTGCACAGGCGACGTATTACATCGACCTACGCCGGGTCAGCCTCGACCACCGGGTAGCCCCGCTGATTGGTGACGTCATGGTCGACCTCATCTCAGACTTCCCCGACATCGCGGCCGTGGGCGGACTCACCATGGGCGCTGACCCGATTGCTTCGGCCGTTTTGCACCGGGGTGTCCTGAAAGGCAAAGCGTACGATGCCTTCGTCGTTCGCAAACAGCCCAAAGACCACGGCCGCGGTAAGCAGGTCGAAGGCCCCGACCTTGAGGGCAAGCGCGTCATCGTCCTCGAAGACACGTCAACGACCGGTGGATCACCCCTCGCCGCCGCGGCAGCCCTGGAAAAGGTGGGCGCGACTGTCGTTGCCATCGCCGTTGTTGTGGACCGAAACACAGGCGCGAGGGAAGTCATCGAGGCCGCCGGATACGAATATCGTGCGGCGATTTCACTGAGTGATTTGGGGTTGCCGTCATGACGGACAAAGACAACGACGACGCCCGCGACGACGTCGACTGGCTCAAAGATGCGTTCGATCGTGCCATCCAAGGCGACAACGGAACAGTCCCCGAAGCCGCCCGGCCGGTGGTCAACCCTTTTGCCGGCTTGACCCCGACGGGTAACACTGCATCCAACGAACCAGTTGTGCCGATTGAGTCGGATGCTCCAATCACTCAAAAAGTTCCGCAGGAGTCGGTCGAGACGCCATCGAACCGACACGACCTCGACCTCGATTTCGAGACCGAGGACATGCCTCCGGTCACATTGTTTGAGCCGATCGTTCCGCTGGATCACCCGCTTCCGACCGTGGCGACCGATTACCCACCGACCGAGACGCTCGATGCGGTTGATTTGCCAGCGAACGCTGTGCTCGAGCCCATTGCGCCCATTGCCAATGGCGTCACGCCGCCGTCCACTCCGTCGGAAGACACGAATGGAATCGATCTCATCGACGCGCTTTTTTCGTCGACAGTCACGTCAGCCGCGACGGTTCCGATCTCGGCTTTGCCGGTTAGTCCCCAGCCCAAGGCGCCGAAACCCACTCGCGAATCGAAACCCGCCGACGATGCGAAATTACGACAGCGTCTGCTGTTAATCGTTGGCGGAATAGTTGTCGTCATCGTTTCGATCGGAGCATTCCTTGCGGGCCGCCTTGTGGCTTCACCGGCTGCCGAACCGACCCCGGAAGGCATTGACGTACCCGCATCCCAGACGACCGCTCAGCCGCCAGGCGAATATGCGTTCAGCGACCTTTTCGGAGGCGAATGCCTCGATCCGTTCGACACCGCGTGGGACTCAACATTTACCGTGGTCGATTGTGCGGCTCCGCACCCCGCACAACTCGTATATGCCGGCGATCTCTCAATAGACGGGTCTTACCCGTCTTACCCAGGCGACGATCGCATCGGGAGCGCCGCGATAGCGGGATGTTCGCGCAAGGGCGTTCTCAACCTCAAGACTGCGAAGACGTACTCTGACCTGCTCGTTTCGGCTGCTTACCCCATT
>CALPQP020000052.1 GCA_943325745.2 Gulosibacter massiliensis | reverse complement strand
GGGCATCGTTGTGTCCACGGATGAGTTCAATGGGCCACGAGGCAGATGCCGGCTTGTGTTTCGAGTCGAGCGCACTCTCTTGCGCATCGATCAGTTGACGCAGTTCGTCGATGTCGTCGAGCGTCGGTTCGCGAGTTTCCATGACCCTGACTTTCTTTCCCGTTATGTCACGGTAACGGAATCATACAAATAGTTCGCGGTGCTGGGCCAACGTGACTCGAGTCCGGCGAATGTGGGCTTCCAGCGCGAGTTCTGCCTGGCGCGTGTCTTTCTGAACGATGCCATCCACAATCAGTTTGTGCTCGATGTGAGTGACGTCGGAACCTGCAAACCCATTCAATTGCGCAAAGGCGCGTCGATAGTGCTGCGTGGTATTCCAGATGCGCTCCACAAATTCTTTGAGCATTCCATCGTTGGCTCCGGCGTAGGACAACAGGTGAAATTCCCTGTCGAGACGCAAGAAGCTTTCGATGTCGGTTGTTTTTTCAATCTCGTCCGCCAACTGGATGAGTCGCTCAATCTGAACACTCGTGAGGTTCGGGATGCTGTGAGAAATCAGAAGCGGCTCGAGTCTTTCCCGCACGAGATACGCTTCGTCACATTCGCTCTCGGACAATTGAGAAACCCATGCTCCGGCATTCGCTTTGAGCGTGACGAGTCCGTCGCCCTCAAGCAGGCGAAGAGCATCGCGAACCGGCTGACGACTTGCTCCGAAACGTTCAGCAATTTCTTCTTGAACGATTCGTTCACCCGGGGCGAGTGTTCCGTTGAGAATTTCTTCGCGCAGGGCCGCGGCTACTGTGCTGGGTGGGCTGGATGCCACAACGTCACCTTTGCATCTTTCTCGTACGCTTTCCCGTTCGGGTAGCTGCACAGTTCAAACTGCATTCCCCAGGGGCTCAAAAAATAGACCCAGGTCTGTCCAAGGCTCGCATTGGAACTGTTGGTCTTGTCACCCAGTACTCGAATCCCGTTGTCCTTGAGGTATTGAATTGCCGAATCGATGTCGTCGACATAAAAACACAGGTGGTGTCCGCCGATATCGCTATTGCGCGGTTGTGGGCGAGGGCCGTCGGGGTCAGCCGAAATGTACTCGAAGATCTCAAAGTTGGACCCGTATTTGCAGCGGAAGAAACGTATCTGTTTCATAATCGTTCGCGGATGCACATTGAGGTGTTCTGCCATCCAGTCGTCGTCACTCTGGAATGGGCCCAGGTTGTAAACCAGTTCGCAGCCAATGATGTCCCGGAAGAAGACCGTCGCTTCTTCGATATCGGGCACGGTGAAACCAATGTGGTCTGTACCCCGCAAACCAGGGATTCCTGAGCTCATGACAACTCCTAAATCTTCTGAATGGATACAGTCTGGCTTATAAACTCAGATTTTATTGGTATCTGGACAAATTTATTTGCCAATTGGATACATTTTGCTATTCTATGGGTAGGCAGATAAACCATAACTGTTCGTCCCTGCATTGGAGTCAACGATGACCGAGAAAATTCAGCTTTCCCCGAAAGAACCCTGGGTGGAACTCCGCACGACACCGGAAGATTGGCGTGATGCTGACCCGCGCCTCCTTGAAACCATGCTGGGACAGATGCACCTCATTCGTGCCTTCGAAGAAACCGTTCTGCAACTTGCCGCTGAAGGTTTAGTGCACGGTCCCGCCCACTCGAGCATCGGACAAGAGGGCGGCGCTGTCGGTTCTATCGTCGGACTGCGCGGAACCGATGCCGTTAACGGTTCACACCGCGGTCACCACCAATTCTTGGCGAAGGCGATTGGATTTGTGACTCCGGACGGCCTCGATGTCACCAACCTGGTGAATGAACCGATTCAAGAAGTACTTCAGCGCACACTCGCTGAGATTTTGGGTTTGGCACAAGGGTACTGTCGCGGACGCGGTGGATCGATGCACTTGCAGTGGAAAGAAGCTGGAGCGCTCGGAACCAACGCAATCGTCGGCGGCGGTGTTCCCCTGGGAGCGGGTAATGCATGGGCCCAGCAACACTCAGAAACCAGTGATTTGACCGTCAGCTACTTCGGCGATGGCGCGGTAAACATTGGTTCCGTTTTGGAAACGATGAACCTCACCGCCGCGTGGGATATTCCACTGGTCTTCTTTATTGAGAACAACCTTTACGCGGTGTCCACGCACGTCTCGGAAGTCACCGCAGAAGAACGGTTGTCTGGTCGCGGCACCGGTTTCGGAATTCCGAGCTGGCGAGTGGACGGCATGGATCCCCTTGCCGTGCACCTCGCGATGCAAGAAATAGAGGCGCACACTCGCGCGGGCAACGGCCCAGCAGTAATCGAAGCCGAGGTCTATCGGTTCTTCCACCAGAACGGTCCAGTCCCAGGTAGCGCCTTTGGATATCGGCCAAAGGACGAGGAAGAAGAGTGGCGCGGACGTGACCCGCTAACCCGAGTTGCCAACGAGATGATGACACTCGGGTTGATTGAGCAGGTCGAGGTCGATAGCGTTCGAGCACAGGCGCAGGCTGCGATGGAACTGGCCGTGAACGAGCTACTCGAGGCCGACCCAGCGGGCAAGCCGGGCGCGCGTCGGATTCGCCCCGACCTGTGGCCGAGCGCAGACTTTGTCAACGTTGGTGTTCGCGGCGACGCGTCGGAATTGAGTGGTGTTCGAACCGAAGAATTTGCGACGCACACCGGCAAAAAGGAAGAAGTACGTTTTGTTGACGCGGTCGCCGCCGTCATGGACCGCCGTATGGAAACCGACGCCCGAATCGTCGTTCTTGGCGAAGACGTGCACCGCCTCAAGGGTGGCACGAACGGTGCAACAAAAGGATTGGTCGAGAAGTACCCAGACCGAATTTTGGGGACGCCGATCAGCGAAAATGCATTCGCGGGTCTCGGCGGGGGAATGGCACTCGATGGTCGCTTCCGTCCCGTCATCGAATTCATGTACCCCGACTTCATGTGGGTGGCCGCTGACCAGGTGTTCAATCAGATTGGCAAGGCGCGCCACATGTTCGGTGGCGATGCATCGGTTCCCGTGGTGATTCGCACCAAAGTCGCAATGGGTTCCGGATATGGTTCTCAACACCTCATGGATCCGGCCGGTATTTTCGCCACTGCACCAGGATGGCGCATCGTCGCCCCATCAAACCCATTTGATTACATCGGTTTGATGAATGCCGCTCTGGCACTCAACGATCCGGTACTCGTCATCGAGCACGTCGACCTTTACGCCTCAACGGGTGAAATCGCCGTCGGTGATTACGATTATCAGATCCCGTTTGGAAAGGCAGCAATCAAGCGTGCCGGTAATGACGTCACAGTCCTTACGTATCTTTCAATGGTGAGCCACTCGCTGGAGGCCGTCGAGCAAACCGGAATTGATGCCGAAGTTATCGACCTTCGCTGGCTTGACCGCGCAAGCATTGATTGGACAACGATTGGGGCAAGCATCACAAAGACAAATGCGGTGATGATTGTCGAGCAGGGCGCACAGGGAACGAGTTACGGCAGCTGGCTGGCCGATGAGATTCAACGCCGGTTCTTTGACTACCTCGATCAGCCGGTACAGCGTGTTCATGGCGGTGAAGCGTCACCGAGCATTTCGAAGGTGCTTGAGCGTGCGGCAATCGCACGGACCGAAGAAGTTGCCGCTGGATTGAAAAAAATCGCCATGGGATTTGGAACGAACTGATGGCTACTCTCATCACGATGCCAGAGGTTGCCGCGGGTGCAACGGAAATCGTTCTGTCGAAGTGGCATGTCGCCGTCGGGGCATCCGTCAACATCGGTGACATCATTGCCGATATCGAAACCGAGAAGGCCGTTGTGGATTTCGCGTGTGATGCCCAAGGGACGGTTTATAAGATTCTCGTTGCCGACGGCGATTCGGTTGACGTTGGTGCTCCCATCATGATCGTGCTTGGCGCGGGCGAAGACGGTGCGGCGGGTGACGCATTGCTTGGCGCGACAGCACCTACAGTTCACGCTACGGACAATGTCGAGGCAACCACGGTGTCGCCAGTCGCCGCGCCCGTAGGATCCTCGGCTGCGCCCTTGGAAACGACGGACGAGTCCCGTCAGTTCGTGAGCCCAATCGTTCGGAAATTAGCTCGTGAACGAGGCATCGAATTGACGCAGATTGCGGGCACCGGACCTTTGGGCCGTGTGGTTCGCCGAGACCTTGAGAGTTTCGCACCGAGCGGCGTAAGCGTGGCCTCCTCGGGGACCTCGTCCTTTTCGTCGAGTTTAGAACTTGCGACGCAAGAGCATTCGAGCAGCTACTCGACTGTGCCGCACACCGGAATGCGTCGCGCAATTGCACGTCGCCTCACCGAAAGCAAATCAACGGTTCCCCACTTTTACGTCACCGCCGATTGCAAGGTTGACGCGTTGCTTGAACTTCGCGCGAGCATCAATCAGTCCTCATCGGTCAAGATCTCGGTGAATGACATCGTTGTGAAGGCAGTCGCCTGCGCGCTCATGGATGTTCCAGACTCGAACGTGGTGTGGAACGCCGAGGCCATGCGCAAGTACGAATCGGCCGACATCGCTGTTGCCGTGACAACCGAGGGCGGTTTGTTTACGCCCGTTATTCGTGGCGTGGAAAAGCGCTCTCTCAGTAACTTGAGCATGGAAATCACGGAAATGGCTGCTCGCGCACGCGAAGGTAAGTTACGTCAAGAAGAACTTGAAGGCGGCAGCTTTGCCGTGAGCAATCTAGGAATGTTTGGCACGAAGGAATTCAGCGCGATCTTGAATCCGCCTCAGTCGGGAATCTTGGCCGTGGGGGCGGCATCACCGCGTGCGATTGTCGACGATGGCCAGATTGTGGTCGCGAACGTGATGACGGTAACGCTTTCCGCGGATCATCGCGCGGTAGACGGTGCACTCGCGGCCCAGTGGCTGGCTGCATTCGTGAAGCGGATTGAAAATCCGCTCAGCATGTTGGTTTAGCTCAAGAGACTACGAACTCTGGCCTGTTAACTTGCGGGTTTTCGCGTCACCCATCGCATTCAGCACATCGACGGCAGATTTCGCGGGCAGTGACGGTGTCGCAGTTTTTGCGGGACCAAGGTTACTGAGGTCCAAATTTTCCCCGTGCTTGCTGCCAATGACAAACCAAATCCCGCGTGCGGGTTTAGCCGAATTGTTTTCGAACATGTGCAAACGGTTTGCGTCGAAACTGAAGGAGTCTCCTGGATAAATCTCGTGGACGTCGTTTTCGATTCGAAGAGTCAAGGTACCTTCGATGATCAATCCGTACTCGAGGGCATCGTGGCGCATCATTTTGCCTTCAACAGAACTTGAACTTCCCGGTTCGTAGGTCACCATGAGTGGGTCGGCATCGTCACGTCCACCGTCGGCCAAACGCTCCCACACCACGCCGTTTTCCATTTCAATAATGGGATTTTCGCTGCGACGCTGCACGATGCCGTGGTGTCCATCTTCGTAACCGGATTCGTCAGTGGTTTTGCCATCGGACTGGCTCATTCCCTTCATCAGTCCATCGAGCGAAACCCCGAGGTGGTTGACCAGTGCGTAGAGAGTGGACACGGATGGCTGCGTCTTGCCGGTCTCGACCTGCGAGAGGAGGCTAGCGGAAACACCGACCGCAGAAGCGACGTTTCTTAAGCTCAATTTACGTGAGAGGCGGACTCTTCGCAGCTCTTCACCGATAGCGAAATGCATCGAGTCCCCTCTTGTGCGCTGGCACCCGATAACCAGGTGGTTTACCCTCACCTTACAGAATAGATAGCCAATATTCATTATTTGTTTATGAAATGGGCAAAAAGTGGTCAAATTTGCGCTTCGTGTTTAGTCAAACTGCACATAAACTTGGGTTAACGACAGCGTGGGAAGGCTTCATGAAACTCAACAATGGCTTAGGCCACCTCGGGTATTCGACCCTGGTTCACCTTGGAGACACATGGGCCGAGATGAACGCCAGCCTTCGTGAGTTCGTTCCTCAAGTCAAAAAGCGGATATCTCCGAATGATCCTTTTGCCGTTTCCCTGCGAATCTCAGCGTCATCAGCCAAAACGCTCACCGAAAGTCCC
>CALPQP020000051.1 GCA_943325745.2 Gulosibacter massiliensis | reverse complement strand
TCGGGGGTGATGAAACCATAACCCTTTTCGTTGTTAAACCATTTCACGACGCCTGTGGCCATGATGCTGCGCTCCTTGCTGTTTGATGGGTCGTACTTCGCCCACCAAGGTCACCATCCCTGTGTCCCAGAACTGCCTGAGAGTGATGTATGACTTATTTGACACTAGCGCAGATTTGTTGAATCGCGCACAAGATTTAAAACAATTGTTGTTTGCAGCCGAAACGATTTTGCGCTCGCGCCCCCATATCGCCACGCGGTGACGACGTGCTGACCGATAGACTTTCCCCACGACCGTGCCTGAAAGGACATCGTGAAGAGCGTTTCAATCGTCATTCCCGCCTACAACGAGGAAGAAACGATTCTTCCGTGTCTCGAGGCATGCATCGCCCAGACCGTGCCGGCCCACGAGATCATCGTCGTTAATAACAAGTCCACGGACAAGACGGTCGAGATTGTGCAAGAGGTTCAATCCCTTTACCCCGACGTCCCCATCATCCTGATTGAACAGGCGGACTCGCAGGGAATTACGCCGACGCGAAACAAGGGTTTCGATGCGGCAACGGGAGACATCATCGGGCGTATCGACTCGGACTCGATAGTTGAGCCAAACTGGGTCGAAGAAACAACGAAAGCCTTCGCGGACCCGACCGTTGCCGCAATCACGGGCCCCGTCATCTATTACGAATTTCCGTTCCGTCGCTTCGGCCAAATCGCGGATGACACGATGCGTAAGGCGATGTTCAAACTGGTTAAGGACTACAAGTTTTTGTTTGGCTCGAACATGGGAATGACTCGCATGGCGTGGGTCGCCGTTCGAGATGAAACCTGTGCCGACGAAGAAGACCTGATGCACGAGGACTTGGATCTCGCTGTCCACGTTCACCGGGCGGGACTAAAAATCGTTTATGCGCCGCACGTTGTCGCGGGAATGTCGCTTCGTCGCATGGACGACAGCCCGGCGGACATGGTGTCGTATCTCATGCGATTCGACCGGACCTACAACCACCACGGCATCCCCGACCGCAGACTGCGTGTCCCCGCTGCGGCGTTTTTGGCGGTGTACCCCATCGTCAAGACGATGCACTGGGGCAAGCGCCTCAGCCGGGCGATTCGCAAACCCTAGTCAGACTTACGGCGTGGTGCGGGGTTTCTTGGCCACCGGCTTTTTCGTTGGCTTATTCTTCGAAACGGGCTTAGCGACAATCGAATCACGCAGGTTGACGGGGGGATTTCCGTGGTGGACGCGCTTTGCTTCACGATTCTTGGAGGTGATGTTGAGTGCTTCAACAATGACCGAGAACGCCATTGGGCCGTAGATGAAGGCCTTCTCGATTTCGGTTCCAAAGCCTTCGGCGACAAGTGCAGCACCGATGAGGACGAGGAACGCAAGAGCCAGCATCTTTACGGTCGGGTGTTTGTCGACGAAGTCTCCGACGACTCCGGCCGCAAAAAGCATGACGATAGACGAGATGACGACGGCGATGATCATGACGGCGAGGCTGTCGGTCATGCCGACTGCGGTGATGATTCCGTCAATCGAGAAAATGACATCAAGTACGAGGATCTGACCGATGATGGCTGCGAACGCTCGCGAACCGCTCGTCGTTGCGTTTCCGGAACCCTCGGAGCCTTCGAGTTTTTCGTGGATCTCAGTGGTGGATTTGTATATCAGGAATAACCCACCCGCAATCAAAATCAGGTCTCGACCTGAAAAGCCGAAGTCTCCGATGTGAACGATGTCGGTTTCCAATTGGATAATCCAAAAAGCGAGGAACAGCATTGCCACGCGAGTGACGAGCGCCATGCTCAACCCCACGAACTGGGCGCGCTTGCGAAGTTCCGGCGGGAGGTTCGCCGCGAGAATGGCGATGAAGATGATGTTGTCGATGCCGAGGACGATTTCCAAAACAGTCAACGTTGCGAGGGAAACCCACATCCCGGGGTCAGAGAGAAATTCGATCATGGCATCACTCTAATTCAGCACGCTATGATGAACCGAATCACGGGAGCTCGAGAGGGCTGAGAGGAAGCAACCGCTTCGACCGTCACACCAGCCGGGTAATGCCGGATTGGGACGACCAATCCAACCCGTGCACACGACAGAAAGTGCACCATCATGAGCAATACATTTACTGGCTGGAGAACCGTCGACCTCATCGTCGCCGCGGTTCTGGCTGTCGCATCGGGAGTGATTTTCGTGGCGTGGAACGCAGCGTATGCGCCGCTGTCTCTTACCCTCGCGGGCTTTACACCCGGGTTCGTCGGGCTCCTCGGAGGCGTGTGGCTAATCGGCGGACTGCTGGTGGCCTTGGTCGTGCGACGACCCGGAGCCGCGATTCTCGGTGAAGTGATTGCCGCATCCGTTTCGGCGATCATCGGGAACCAATGGGGTTTCACTGTTCTGATTTTGGGGTTTGCGCAAGGACTGGCAATGGAACTCGGTTTCCGGCTCATGCGAAACAACAAGGTCGATTTTTATGTTGTGGCAATAGCCGGCGCTTTCGGTGGGATCGTTCAGGGAACACTCGAGTATCTCTATTGGTACCCCGGAACAGGCCCCGAATTCGCGGCCGTGTTCATCTCGTCTGCTGCGGTGTCGGGCGTCATTCTCGGTGCTGGGCTCACTGTCATGCTCGTGCGCGCTCTGACCAAAACCGGTATCCTCGCGACGTTCGGACGGTGAGATGTCCCGTAGCCTCGTGTCATTCAAATCGTGGTCGTTGGCATTCAACGGTTCTGATTTCGAGACGCTGCGCGACATCACATTCAAAATCGCCCCGGGCGAGAGAATCCTCATCACTGGCCCGAGCGGCGGCGGGAAGTCGACTCTTGTCCGGGCTATCGCTGGGTTGGTCGATTCCTCCAGCGTTCAGGAATACGGCACCCGCGTAAACCGAGCAAAATCGGTGGCATATGTCGGCCAGGAACCGGACGAACAGATTCTTTTCCCGACGATTCGCGATGAGGTCGCGTTTGTCGCCGAGACCGCGGTAACCGACCCGTCGGAGGTGGAAGAGCGAATCCGTGAGGCGCTGGACTCCGCCGGCGTCACGAACCCCATCGAGTCATCGACCGGGCACTTGTCGGGTGGCGAGAAGCAGCGCGTCGCGATTGCGACGGCGATGGCATCCCGTCCCGACCTTTTGGTTTTGGACGAACCAACCGCGAGTCTTGACGGAATTTCGATGGAAACCGTTCGAGACGCCGTTCACCGAGTCATCAACGATTCTGAATCGGCGCTGGTCATCGTCGAACACCGCATCAAGCTGTGGCGCAAGCTGGTTGATCGAATCATCGTCGTCGCGGATGGTCGTATTGCTTTGGACGGCCCACTCGACGAGGTGTTAGCCACGCAACGCGGCGCGCTCGTCGCGTTGGGCGTGTGGGTCCCGGGGCATTCGCGGGCCACCAAACCCAAAGCGCGACAGCGTGGTGCGCAGACCGTGCTGACCGCGCGGAAGCTCGTCGTTCGGCGTGCCGAGGGGGCCAAGGCTTTTCGGTTGCCGGCGTTGAACCTCCGAGAGGGCGAGGCCGTAGCCATCACGGGTCTCAACGGAGCCGGGAAAACCGCAGCGCTGCGCGTGCTCGGCGGGTTGATCGCCCCACACGGTGGAACGGTCGAATACGTCGATCAAAGCGTCGAACCCTACCGGAGTCCCGCTCGTGCTCTCGTGAAACTTGCGTCGTCGGTTCTTCAGAACCCGTCGTACGGGTTCGGAAACGGAACGGTGGGGGATGAAGCTCCCGCGCACGAACGCGCTGCGGTCGGTTTACGCGGCATGGATCGCCGTCACCCCCAGAGTCTGAGTGGCGGAGAGCGCCGCCGACTTGCGATCGCGGCTGCACTGTCGCGCGAGCCTCGAATTCTCTTGCTGGACGAACCGTCATTCGGTCAGGATGCGCATTCGTGGCACGACCTCCTGGATCGGCTGCGGGACTATCTCGATGCGGGAGGCTCCATTGTGCTGGCATCTCACGATCAGTTGCTGGTTCGTTCGCTTGCGCACCGAGTCATCCACCTTGGTGAACCACTGTGACCGCGCGGCACCCGCATTCGGTGGCGCTCATTGTGGCGAGTGCCGTCCCGGCGTTTGCACTCGTGTGGAGTGTCGACCCGTGGATGCCGATTCTTTTGGGTTTCCCGCTGGTTGCGTTCATCGCCGCAATGACCTCGCATGTCATCACACTGCCGTCGCGAATATCTCTCGTCGTGTTGGCCGCCGCGGTCGGAACGGCTGGGATTGCGTCCCTGTTATACGGAACGCATCGTGGTGTCACGCTATTCCAGTGGGGAATCATGCACATCAGCGACGGATCAATCGCCACGTCCAGCGCGGCAATGCTCCGCATCCTCGCCCTTGCGCTCCCCGCACTTCTTGTTGCCGGCGCGATTTCCGCTCACGAAGTGTTGGCGACATTCGCGGTAAAGCGAATCGTGCCGGACCGAGTCGCGTTAGCGGCATTGATTGCGTTGAGGCTGATCCCCGTCATCTCATCCGACCTCGAAGAGACGCGTCAGGCTCGACGGGCGAACGGGCGGGCTCCGACACCTTTCGCCGTCGCCTTGACCACGTTGGTCATCGCGATTCGCCGCGCCGTGCGCATGAGTGATGTCGCCGAGATTCGGGGCTTCTCACGACCAAACCGAACCTGGAGTGTCTACCGTCCGCTAGGAATTCGCGATTGGATTTTGATGACGGGCTCGGTCGTCATCGGAGTCTCATCCATGGTTGTGGTCGCATACCTTGGGGTATGGAACAGTGCAATCGCCTAAACCGCACATCGTCCTGATTGATGGAAGAAGCGGTGTGGGCAAGACGCATCTTGCGGTACGTATCGCCGACGCTCTCGACGCGACTCTCGTCCACCTTGACGCTGCCTATCACGGGTGGGGCGGCCTGGCATCTGGGCGCGATGCGATGATCGACACCGTGTTGACGCCCCTCGCTGCGGGGCTTCCTGGCCAATACTGTGCATGGGATTGGGAACGCGACATCGCGGGCGACATCGTCGACGTTCCTTCCGCCGCCGTGGTGGTGATCGAGGGTTGTGGCGTCAGTACCCCACGGTCGCGCGAACTCGCATCGACGGTGCTGTGGGTGGAATGCGTCGAGACACTTCGGTTAGAACGATTGGGCGGTCGTGACCGCGGTGAATTCAACGCCTTTTACGAGGCGTGGGATGCCCAGGTAAACGATCACATCGCGCACAACAATCCGATCACGACGGCAACGGTCATCGTTCGAACCTGATTCCGGGGTATTTACGGTGGGTGGCTAACGGGGCTCGAACCCGCGACCTTCAGGACCACAACCAGACGCTCTGCCAACTGAGCTATAGCCACCATGTGCGCCGAAACGCAACTGTTTCATTATGCCAGTAATTCTGCCCATGCATCGGTGGCGGTCTTCTTCGCTGCTTCGAGTTTGTCAGCGGGGATTGAATCCATACTGAACAAGAGTTCGCGGTAAAACGCGAGCTCGCGAATCGACTCGATCGCGTCGGCTAAGGCGCGGTGATTGCCAATTTTCTCGGGGGCTGCCTCGACGACGTAGGGGAACCATCGAAACAGCACTTCCTTGATCGTTGAGGTGTCGACGTTTCGGTAGTGCACCCAGTCTTCGACGGATGGCATGTATTTGGCCAAGAAACGACGATCCATGTGAATGGTGTTGCCGCCCATCTGAGCGGTTTGACGAACGGGGACGTGCTTCGTGATGTACGCGAGGACTTGTTTTTCCGCCTCGGCGACCGAGACTCCGTCTTTGATGAGGGGCAACAGCCCGCTCTTGTCGTGCATGTTGCGAACGAAACTTCCCATGTTTGCCATGGCGGCGTCGGTCGGCTTGATGACGAGTTGCAGCCCATTGTCTTGCGGAACGAGGTTGCCGTCGGTCACAATGACCCCGATTTCGACGATTTCGTCATCGCGCTTGCCGGCTTCGGTGGTGTTGATGTTCAGACCCGTCATTTCGAGGTCGAGCCACACGATGAAGCGCTTGTCGTTGAGATAGTCGTTCGCTGCCATTCGTTTAGCCTATCGAAGGGGC
>CALPQP020000050.1 GCA_943325745.2 Gulosibacter massiliensis | reverse complement strand
CGGGACTTGAACCCGCGACCTCCGCCGTGACAGGGCGGCACGCTAACCAACTGCGCTACAGGGCCTTGCATATTGAATTGTAGACCTACGTGACCCCAACGGGATTCGAACCCGTGCTACTGCCGTGAAAGGGCAGCGTCCTAGGCCACTAAACGATGGGGCCGTGTCATGCCTCCGAAGATGCGCAACCTTACTGAGTTTATGGCTTATTCGGTTCGCACGCAAACCGCCCGTCGCTCGGCAATGTCAGGATTGCCGACATTCCGCGATTACCCTGAAACGACCAGTGTTTTCAACGGGGGTGATGAATATGCGCAGTGGGTGGATCGGCCTCGGCGCCTTTATTGTGAGCATTTCGCTGCTCATCAGCCCGCTCCCCTCGAAGGATCTCGCCTTCGCCGCCAACTACCCGTCGTGGTCAGATGTTCTCGAGGCGCGAAACGATGTTGCGCTCAAAGAGGCGGCGATTGCCGAGCTCAAAGGCATCATCAAGGGGTTGGAGAAGAAGGTAGCGGCCGCCATAGCCGAGACAGAACGCGCTGGAATGATTTATCAAGTTGCGCAACTGGCGTTCGACGAGGCGGCGTACAAGGCTGACCAGTTGCAAGCCCAGGCCGACGAGGCGAAGAGCGACGCAGAGGCGTCGCGGATTCGGGCCGGCCAGTTCGTGTCGGAACTCGCGCGTGTTGGCAGCGTCAATATCTCGACGAGCCTCCTCTCGAATGAGTCGGGCGCCGCCGACCTTCTCAGTCGACTCGGCTTCGCCTCGATTATTGCGTCTCAGGCCGATGGGATTTATCAGGCGGCGATTCGCGATCAGAATTCTGCGCAGTCATTGACTGACCAAGCAAAGGTTGCCAAGAAAGAGCGTGACGTACTTCGGGCCGAGGCGGAAGTCGCATTCGAGATTGCGCAGACCGCGGCGATTGCGGCTCAAACGGTGTTCCAGGAACAACAGGACCACCGGGCAACACTGCTGGCCCAGTTGGCGACCCTTGTCGAGGACAGACTGGCCACCGAGGAGGAATATCAAAAGGGTCTCGAAGAGAACGGTACCGCCGGCAGTAACCTTCCGCCGGGGGCGATTTCGTCAAAGGGTTGGGCTCGGCCTGCAGCGGGGTACATTTCGAGCGGCTTCGGATGGCGCGTTCACCCGATTTATCACAGCGTCATGTTCCACTCGGGCACGGATCTTGCCGCTGGCTGCGGGGTGCCGATTTACGCCGCACGCGGCGGCCAGATTATTTATGCCGCACCGCTCGGCACCTACGGCAACTTCATCCTGATCAACCACGGTGGCGGAATCTCGACCGGGTACGCGCACATCGCGAACGGCAAAACATTCGTCAAGATCGGCGAGCAGGTCTCAACCGGAACACACATCGCCGACGTTGGTACGACCGGCGGTTCGACCGGATGTCACCTGCACTTCGAAGTCCGCGAAAACGGAAAGGCAACCGACGCGGTTCCGTACATGCGGCGCATGGAAATCACGCTCGGATAATCAGTGGCCCGCGGCAAGGCGGGCGATGCCATCTTCGACGATCGCTTCGGCTTCGGCGCGACCCTGCCAGCCCTCGGTCTTGACCCACTTGTTGGGCTCAAGATCCTTGTAGTGCTCGAAGAAGTGCTCGATCTCTTTCTTCGTGAATTCGGGTATGTCGTCTAGGTCCTGAATGTGTGCCCAGCGCACGTCCTTTTCGAGAACAGCGATGACTTTTGCGTCGCTTCCGCCGTCGTCGGTCATGTTGAACACGGCGACGGGACGAACGTTGAGCCCGACACCGGGGTAAAGCGGGTAGTCAAGGAGGACGAGGACGTCGACGGGGTCACCGTCGAGGCCGAGCGTGTTCTCGAAGTATCCGTAATCGGTCGGGTAGACGAAGGTCGTGAACAGCACGCGATCGAGGTACACACGACCGGTTTCGTGGTCAACCTCGTACTTGTTTCGGCTTCCTTTGGGGATTTCGATAACTGCGGGGTATCCGGCCATGATGTCTCCTCGTGTCTCAACGGTTCTCGGATAACCTTACCGAGTGACCGATACCAACGGCGAGCGGCGGGGCAGGTTGTCCCCTGCCGCCGCCGAGGTCCGATTGGCGGTCTCGGAGTTTTTCGACCGTCACCCCGTTTCGGATGGTTCCCTCGTCCTCGTTGCACTGAGCGGCGGAGCGGATTCACTGGCGCTTGCGGCGGCAACTCGATTCGTCGCTGCAAAACGTGGGCTCCGCGTCGGCGCAGTCATCGTTGATCACGGGCTTCAACAGGGAAGCGCCGAACTCGCGGTCTCGGTATCGGAAAAGGCGATGTCACTCGGGCTCTATCCGGTCGAGGTCGTACACGTCGTCGTGGGAACCGAAGGCGGTCCCGAGGCAGCCGCTCGCGACGCGCGATACGCGGCCTTGCGCGCCGCCACCGAACGTCACGGCGCTGCCGTCGTTCTGACGGGTCACACTCGAAACGACCAGGCCGAAACGGTCCTGCTTGGACTGGCGAGGGGGAGCGGCCCCGGCAGCCTTCGCGGCATGGCGGAACTCGACGGACTCATCGGCCGACCGTTTCTCGACGTCACGCGCGAGGTGACGCGAGCAGCGTCCCTCGCCGAGGGGCTCGAGCCCTGGGATGACCCACACAACGTCGACGAGCGCTTTTCGCGAGTCCGGGTTCGGCACTCCGTTCTCCCTGTCCTCGAAACCGAACTTGGCCCGGGAATCGTTGATGCCCTTGCCCGAACGGCCGACCTCGTTCGCGACGACGACGACGCTCTGGATCTTCTCGCCGCGGGGATGGCGCATCAGGTTCTCGCGACCGACCCCGTCTCGTTCGCCGCGGAGGATGTCGCGAATAGGCCGCGGGCGCTGCGAACCCGAATCATACGAATTGCCGCGAGTCGGGCCTGGGGAACGACCATCAGTCACGTCCAAACTCGTGCGATTGATGCCCTTTTGACCGACTGGCACGGGCAGGGAAAGGTTGATGTCACCGGCGGTAGTGTGGTCAGACACGATGGTCGAATCCGATTCGACCCCGCCAGTTAGGACGACATGCGGTACGACGACGTTTCCGACCAACTCGACGAGATCCTCGTTACCGAGGAAAAACTTCTTGCGCGAATTACCGAGCTCGCCCTCGAGATCGAGCGCGACTATGCCGGTAAAGACCTTTTGCTCGTCGGCGTCCTCAAGGGCGCGGTCATGGTGATGAGCGACTTGTCGCGTGCGCTGACGATTCCTATCACGATGGACTGGATGGCGGTGTCGTCCTACGGACACGGAACGACCTCGAGCGGCGTGGTGCGAATCCTCAAAGACCTCGACACCGACATCGCCGACCGAAACGTCCTGCTTGTCGAGGACATCATTGACACCGGTCTGACGCTGTCGTGGTTGCGTGACAACCTGATGTCTCGTGGTGCTGCGAGTGTCAAGATTTTTGCGGCCCTTCGCAAACCCGACGCGGTCAAGGTCGACATCCATGCCGACTACCTCGGATTCGACATTCCCAACAAATTCGTCGTCGGCTACGGACTCGACTATGCCGAGAACTTTCGGCACCTTCGTGACGTCGCCGTATTGTCTCCGAGCGTGTACGCCGAAAGCGAATAGCCCCGATGTGACGTCGTGCCAGCAGGTACGCTGGCAAGACGTGTTGTAGAACAGGAGCAAGGCGCCGAATGAAGAATTTTCTCAAAGGTCCGTGGCTGTATATCGCCGCAGGTCTGTTGGTTGTGTGGGTGGGCTTTTCGTTCCTCACGACCGTCAATTACGCTCCCGTCTCGACCAAGGAGGGCCTGGCCTTCCTCGCCGACGGCAAGGTGAAAGAAGTCACCATCACCGACTTCGAACAGCGCGTTGACCTCACGCTGAAAACAGCCGACACGGAATTTGGCGAAACCGTCCAGTTCTATTACGTTGCGCCGCGCGGAGCCGAGGTCATCCGCGCCATCACCACCGCCAATCCCGAGAAATTCACTGACGCGGTTCCCAAGGAATCATGGTTCATGTCGATTCTCGGGTTCGTCATCCCGTTCCTCATCATCGGTCTCGCGTTCTGGTTCATCTCGTCGAATGCGGGCGGTGCTCGCGGAGCCATGCAGTTCGGCCGTTCCCGCGCCAAGCTGTTCAACAAGGAATCCCCGCAAGTGTCGTTCGAGGATGTCGCCGGCGCGGACGAAGCGATCGAAGAACTTCACGAGATCAAAGAATTCCTGCAGAACGCCGAAAAATTCGAAAAGGTCGGAGCCCGTATCCCCAAGGGAGTGCTGTTGTACGGCCCTCCTGGAACGGGTAAGACTCTGCTCGCACGTGCCGTTGCTGGCGAGGCATCGGTTCCGTTCTATTCGATTTCCGGTTCGGACTTCGTCGAAATGTTCGTCGGTGTCGGCGCGAGCCGTGTTCGTGACCTCTTCGACATCGCGAAACAGAACGCGCCCGCCATTATCTTTATTGACGAGATCGACGCCGTCGGGCGTCACCGTGGTGCGGGAATGGGTGGTGGCCACGACGAGCGCGAACAGACCCTGAACCAGCTCCTCGTCGAGATGGACGGCTTCGAGCCAGGACAGAACGTCATCATGATCGCCGCGACCAACCGCCCCGACATCCTTGACCCTGCGCTTCTGCGTCCCGGCCGATTCGATCGCCAGATTCAAGTGGACGCCCCCGATTCGAAGGGCCGCGCCAAGATTCTCGCGGTGCATTCGAAAGACAAGCCAATGGCGAAGAACGTCGACCTCGAGGTGCTCGCGCGCAAGACGCCCGGATACACCGGTGCCGACCTCGCCAACGTCATCAACGAAGCGGCGCTTCTCACGGCTCGGCAGGGCCAGAGCGACTTGACGAACGAGACCCTCGACGAGGCCGTCGACCGCGTCATGGCCGGACCGCAGAAGCGGTCGCGGATCATGAAAGACAAAGAACGGCTCATCACCGCCTATCACGAGGGAGGTCACGCTCTGGCGGCGGCAGCGATGCGTCAGACCGATCCCGTGACAAAAGTCACGATTCTTCCCCGTGGGCGAGCCCTCGGTTACACGATGGTTATGCCCCTTGACGACAAGTATTCGATCACTCGCAACGAACTGCTCGACCAGTTGGCGTACGCCATGGGCGGTCGGGTTGCGGAAGAAATCGTTTTCCAGGACCCGACAACGGGCGCCTCGAATGACATCGAAAAAGCGACGGGAATCGCCCGCCGCATGGTCACCGAGTTTGGAATGTCGAACGTGGTTGGGTCGGTGAAGTTGGGTTCGGGATCCGGCGAGATGTTCCTGGGTCGTGACGTCGGACACCAGCGCGATTACAGCGACGGCGTCGCCGAACGGGTTGACACCGAGGTTCGTGCGCTGATTGACAATGCCCGTGACGAGGCGTGGACGGTGCTCACGGCCAACCGCGCTATTCTCGACCAACTCGCGAAGGAATTGCTCGAAAAGGAAACGCTCGACCACAACCAGCTCGCGACAATTTTTGCCAAGGTCACAAAACTGCCCGCTCGTCCCGTGTGGAAGTCGAACCCCAAGCGACCCGTTTCGACAAAGGGTCCGATTAAGGTTCCGGCGCGCATCTCGCTCGATGCAGATGTGAAGCCCGCTGCGAAAGCAAAGCCCGCCGCGAAAGCGAAGCCCGCCGCTAAGGTCAAGCCTGCAGTCACACCCGCAGCTACGCCCGCGGTCAAGCGGACGAAGCCGGCCTCGAATTAGTTTCATGGCCATCGATCGGGACCGCATCGCCGCGGCTGTGAGGGAAATCCTCGCCGCTATCGGTGAGGACCCGACGCGTGACGGGTTGCGCGAAACTCCCGTCCGGGTCGCGGACGCGATGGCCGAACTCTATGCGGGCGTTGGTTCCGATGCGACCGAGGGTTTGCGCGATTCAGCGTCGACCGCCGATGTCGTGTCGCACGACCCCGTCATTGTCCGTGACCTCGCGTTCCGCTCAATGTGTGAACACCACCTGCTGCCGTTTCACGGTGTTGCCCACATCGCGTATGAACCAACCGATATCGTGGTCGGTCTCGGGCGCCTGGCGCGGGTGCTCGAGACGATTTCGTCGAGACCTCAGGTCCAGGAGCGAATCGGCATAGAGGTCTGTGATGCGCTGACGACCGGAGTCGGAGCGAGCGGTGTGCTCG
>CALPQP020000049.1 GCA_943325745.2 Gulosibacter massiliensis | reverse complement strand
GACATCGCCGAAGAGCGCGGACGATTTGCCGAGGTGCTCGACTCGTGTGGCCTGGTTGCGCCGCGCAACGGGGTTGCCGTCGACGTTGAGTCGGCCATCGCCGTCGCCCACGACGTCGGTTATCCGGTGCTGGTGCGTCCGTCCTATGTGCTCGGCGGGCGCGGGATGGAAATCATCTACGACGCGGAGTCGATTCGTGACTATTTCGACCGCATCGCCGATTCTGCGATCATCGGGCCCAACGCGCCACTCTTGGTCGATCGATTCCTTGAGGACGCGATCGAAATCGATGTCGATGCGTTGTTCGACGGCGAGCGTCTCTACATTGGCGGAATTATGGAGCACATCGAAGAAGCTGGGGTGCACTCGGGTGACTCGGCATGCACTCTGCCGCCGGTCACGCTGGGGCGTGGCCTCCTCGATGAGGTAGCCGCAGCGACGAAATCGATCGCCATCGGGATTGGCGTTCGCGGCCTTCTCAATGTTCAGTTCGCGGTGTCGGCTGGCGTTCTCTACGTTCTCGAGGCGAACCCGCGCGCGAGTCGCACGGTGCCCTTCGTCTCCAAGGCAATGGGCACGCAACTGGCAAAAGCTGCGGCTCTCATCATGGTCGGGCGAACGATAGCCGAACTCGTTCGCGACGGTCACCTCCCCGACAAGGACGGGTCGGTCGTGTCGCGTTTTTCGCCCGTGGCAGTGAAAGAGGCTGTGATGCCATTCAAACGATTCCGCACTCTCGAAGGTCGCGTCGTCGATGCTGTTTTGGGGCCGGAAATGCGCTCAACGGGCGAAGTCATGGGAATCGATCGTAATTTCCCTCTCGCGTTCCGCAAAAGCCAGGAAGCCGCATACGGAGGGCTCCCCACACAGGGCACCGTGTTCGTTTCGGTCGCCGATCGTGATAAACGATCAATCGTGTTGCCCATACAGCGTCTCGCACAAATTGGCTTCACGGTCTTGGCAACGGGGGGAACCGCAGATATTCTGTCGCGGAACGGTGTTCCGGTGACGACCGTTCGCAAACACTACGAGGCGAATGTGGGAGAAGAATCCATCATCGACCTCATTCGTGCGGGCTCCGTCGATCTCATCATCAATACGCCGTCGGGGCGAAGTGCTCGTGCCGATGGGATGGAGATACGACGCGAAGCCGTGGCAGCCGATAAGGCTCTCGTGACGACCATTGCCCAGGTTTCGGCCGCAGTTGCGGCGATTGAGTCCTCCGGTGAGCAGATTTCCGTTCGTTCACTCCAAGAGTACGCGTCGGATCGAGCGTCGTGGTGATGGGTCTCGGTTCGCGGTTTGCCTCGATTGTCGAGTCGCGTGGACCCCTCTGTGTCGGCATCGACCCGAGCACGGACTCACTCCGCACGGCCGGGCTTCCCGATACCGCGGCGGGAGCGCTGGAGTTCGGGCGCGCGGTTGTGGCCGTCGCGGCACCCCGCGTCGGAATCGTGAAACCTCAGGTCGCCTATTTCGAGCGGTTCGGTTCGGCGGGCTATGGAGCCCTGGAACTTCTGATCCGCGAAGCTCGGGACGCGGGTCTTGTCGTCATCGCTGACGCGAAGCGCGGTGATATCGGCTCAACAATGGAGGGCTACGCCTCTGCATGGTTGGGAGACGGACCGCTGCAGAGTGATGCGCTCACCGTCAGCCCTTATCAGGGCTTCGCGGCACTCGAGCCAGCCTTCTCGCGAGCCGAGGCCAACGGTGCGACGGTCTTCGTCCTGAGTTCGACCTCGAACCCCGATGCGGATCACGTCCAGCGTGCGTCAATCGCAAGCGAGACGCTGCCCGCGCTCGTCGCGCGTTATGCCCGCGAACGATCGGGCGATGCCACGACTGTCGGTGTCGTTGTCGGCGCAACTCGAGGTCTCGCCGCGCGTGGTCTGACCGCCTCCGATCTCGACGGGTTGCTCATCCTCGCACCCGGTTTCGGAGCCCAAGGGGCGTCACTGACCGACATCTCACACATTTTTGGAGCGGCATCACCAAACGTGATTCCGTCGGTCAGTCGAAGTGTCGTGCACGACGGTCTCGCCAATGCAGCGACCGCAATTGAGGAACACCTGCGAGAATTAGGGCTCTGATGCGAGATCCCCGTGAAGCCTCCGCGATAGCTGTCGAACGGCGACGCGCTCGCGCAGCCGTCAAGCGGACTTTAGAGGCGGGGGAGAGAAGCGCGTTCTCGGTTGCTGTCCACGCCTGGCGGGAAAAGGACTCGGCTGAAGCGGGACTTCGCGTCACCGAGTTCCTCGGGAGTATCCCGGGCATCGGCGAAGTGAAGATTCCACGCATTCTGAACGATCTTGGAATTTCGCCCCGTAAACGCCTCGGCGCGTTAGGGACGCGGCAGATCGGAACTCTGAAGGCTTGGCTAGAGGCGCGGACGTCAAATGATAATCACGGCGATCAGCGTAGCAGGCTGGTTGTTGTTGCCGGACCGACGGCGGTTGGTAAAGGCACGGTCGTGGCGCGCATCAGAGAGCGCCATCCCGACGTCAGATTCTCGGTCTCGGCGACGACCCGACCACCGCGACCCGGTGAAACGGACGGAGAACACTATTTCTTCGTAACGGATAAAGAGTTCGACCGACTCGTTGAGACCGATCAGATGCTCGAGTGGGCAGTTGTGCACGGGCACAATCGATACGGAACCCCTCGCGGGCCAATCCTGGAAGCCCTCGACAGCGGGCACAGCATCATTCTCGAGATAGATATTCAAGGGGCACGTAACGTGAAACGTGCCATGCCGGAGGCGCTACTCGTGTTCCTGGTTCCCCCGTCGTGGGACGAGCTGGTCCGCAGGTTGCAGACTCGAGGAACGGAGAACTCCGAAGAGCAGGCGCGTCGTCTCGAGACGGCGAAGTCCGAATTCGATGCACAATCAGAGTTCGACGTCACTATTGTCAACGACGATGTCGATGCGGCGGCGGAAGCCGTCGTACACTTAATGACAGACAACTAGTCGGAAGGCGAATCATGAACACGAGCAAGGGAATTATTGACCCTCCCATCGACGAACTCCTTGAGAGGGTCGATTCGAAGTACCAGCTCGTGATCGTTGCGTCGAAGCGTGCGCGCGAAATCAACGAATACTACGTTGAGCGCGCGGAAGGCACTGTCACCACGGCGGGGCCTCTCGTCGAATTCTCGGTTGACGAGAAACCCCTCACCATCGCGATGCGTGAAATCAACGAGGGACTCGTGGAGCTCGGTAACGCCCACTAGCAGTTCGACTCGTCGCCCACGAATCGTTGGTGCGTCAGAGGTTTTGGGTACGAGCTCACGAGTACGCTGTTAGTGAACTCCTCAGGCTATTGGCGTCGTGGCGGTTCTCGCGGCGGTGATTCCTCGGATCTTCGTCATTGTCAGCCGACAGAAAGTGATACCCCGATGACCCTCCGCCTTTTCACGAGCGAATCTGTCACGAGCGGCCACCCCGACAAGTTGTGCGACCAATTGTCGGACGCGATTCTTGATGCCATTCTTGCCCAGGATCGGAACTCCAAGGTGGCGGTCGAATGCCTCGCGTCGGGAGGACTCATCCATGTAGCTGGTGAAGTACGGACCGAAGGTTACGTCGACATCGACCGCGTCGTGCGTGACGTGATTCTCGACATTGGCTACAACTCTGCCGAGGTCAATTTCGATGGACGGACGTGCGGCATCATGATGTCTTTCGGTGACCAGTCGCCTGAAATCAATAGTGCCGTCGACAAAGGGGACGAACTGGGCGCCGGAGACCAAGGGCTCATGTTCGGCTACGCGTGCACCGAAACACCCGTGTTTATGCCAGCGCCGATTTTTTACGCTCACCGGCTCGCGGAACGACTCGAAGAAGTTCGCAAGCTAGGGGTTCTTGGTTACCTTCGACCCGATGGAAAGACCCAAGTGACCATTGGCTACGAGGGCCAGGTTCCCCGAAGTGTTGACACCATCGTCGTGTCAACCCAACACGCCCCCGCGGCCGACGGACAACCCATCTCACAGGACCGCATTGCGTCGGACATCCGGGAACACGTCATCAAACCGGTGTTCGACGGCTCTGGGCTAGACATGTCGACAGTCAAGTATTTCATCAACCCGTCGGGGTCCTTCGAGCACGGCGGACCGGGTTGTGATGCGGGTCTGACGGGGCGAAAGATCATCGTCGACACCTACGGTGGCGCGTCTCGACACGGTGGCGGAGCATTTTCGGGGAAAGACCCGTCAAAGGTAGACCGTTCGGGAGCGTACGCCATGCGCTGGGTCGCAAAAAATGCGGTCGCAGCCGGCCTCGCCGATCGGCTTGAGGTTCAAGTTGCCTATGCGATCGGGGTCGCTCAACCGATTGGGCTCTATGTCGAGACATTCGGCACTGAGACGGTACCCCTGGACACGATTCAGCGCGTTCTCGAATCTGTTTTCGACCTTCGTCCAGCCGCGATCATCCGCGATTTGGATCTTCTCAACCGCAAATACCGTGACACGGCAACCTACGGTCACTTCGGTCGCGAGGGGGACAACTTTACCTGGGAGCGTCTCGATCGCGTAGACGCCATCCGCGCCGCTCTCGCCGAAATCGGGTAAGTGTGCCGCGGCTCGTCGCTCACGTGTTGGTTGAGTCGCCCGTGCCGCGGCTTGACCGTGTGCTCGAATATGTCATCCCCGACGAACTCACAAACGAAGTAGTTGTCGGCGGCCGCGTGCGAGTTCCTCTGGGAAAGGGCGGGTCGCGTCGAATCGATGCCTTTGTCGTCGATATTTCTCCAACGCCCACCACTGGGGTAACCCTGGCTGAGATTGACTCGACGCACGGTAGCGTTCCGGTTCTCACTCCAGCGCTGTGGAAGTTGGCGCGAACCGTCGCCGATCGGAACGGTGGCGGAGCGGCCGATGTTTTGCGTGGCGCAATCCCCAAACGTGCGATTCGAATAGAGAAGGGCAGGTCCTTCACGCCACGCGCGATGCCGACGGCTCGTCCCTCCACACGGACCGCGATCACTCTGGACTGCGGGGTTGTCGAGACGGACGAAGGACCCACGCTCCGGTCACTGACTCAAATTGCCGATCTCGTCAGAGCCGCCGAGGCCGGGGTAATCGTCGTCGTGCCCGATTGGCGCGATCTGGCGCTCTTGAGTCGCGCCCTCGTGGACGTGCCCCACATCACGGTTGATTCCTCGGGCACACCGTCCGAGCGCTATGGACGCTATCTCGACATCCTGTCGGGAGAAAAGCGAGTTGTCATTGGGACCCGAGCGGCAGTGTATGCGCCGGTCATCGACCTTGAATTACTCATCGTCGTCGACGAATCAGATCCGCTGCTGGAAGAGCCGCACACTCCCTACGTCCACGCACGAGATGCCGCGGTGGTTCGAAATTCGATCGAGGGCGGCAGGCTAATTTTTGCGTCGATCACACCGTCCGTTGAGTCGGCTCGATTCATTGAGCTCGGTTTCGTTGAACGGGCTTCGAAAACACCTTCCCGACCCGCGGTGATGTTGGCTAATGACGCCACTGACGACGGTTTTGCCTCGCGCGCACGTATCCCATCCATCGGCTGGAAAGTGTTGCGTGACGCATTAGATCGTGGCCCGGTTCTTGTTCAGGTTTCGCGTCCCGGTTTCACACCACAGGTTGTCTGTGCCGACTGTAGAACGGCCCACCGGTGCGGAAAGTGTCGGTCGTTGCTATCGGGAAATCGTGACGGGACGGTGCTGTGTCGAGTGTGCGGTCTGACGCCCATCGGATTGAAGTGCACCCACTGTTCCGGCCGCGAAACGGCGTGGTCGGGTGTCGGGTCCGTGCGCACCGCCGACGAATTGGGGCGGGCGTTCCCGGGAGTGCCCGTCGTTGTTGCCGACGGTGAGCATCGCGCGCTCGACCTGCCTCGCCGCTCATCGCTCGTGATCGCGACCCGTGGCGCTGAACCGATTGTCTCGGGAGGTTACGAGGCTGTTCTCATCGTCGACGGCGACAAGGAATTACAACGCCCCGGACTTCGGACTTCTGAAAACTGCCTGCGCTGGTGGGGTCACGCGGCGAGTCTTGCTGGCAGCGACGCCACGGTTGTTCTGGCGAACGTGGACGGTGCCTTCGCCAGCCTCTTTGCGTCGAACCAGTGGGAAACCCTCGTCGAGACGGAACTGAGGGAACGTCG
>CALPQP020000048.1 GCA_943325745.2 Gulosibacter massiliensis | reverse complement strand
GGCTGATCATTCGCGAGGCTACGGGGTTAGAAATCGCTTGACCGATTGACAACGCTGCCAGCGCAAGCCCCGGCACGGTGAAGTTACCGGTTTGTTTTTGATAGTGGATGAGAAGCCCGATAGTAAGCATTCCGCCGGGAAAACGGGCGAGGAGTTGAGAGAGAACGACGGGGATGACACCCGGGATACTCAACAATTTCCCGTAACGCTTCATACCGACAACTCTATGGGGCAATCGGACGGTGGATTGTGCATTTACGGTGTTCGCACGATTTATTGGTCCGAGGTGCGCTGTAACCTGTGGAGAGCGTGGACAAGTTATCCCCAATTGTGTACGACACGCCACAACATATGGGGCTCTTGCCTAAACGCGACACATAGATGTAGTGTTTTCAGTCCAGACACTTCCACCACACAATTGACGCAATTTAGCCGTTTGACGGCACATTTAAGGCACTGAAGGGGCGCAATCCGATGAACATCACGGTTGTCAAGCGAGACGGAACTCGCGAAAACTACGACGCGAACAAAATCAACCTCGCGATCGAAGACGCGGCCGAAGGATTCCCCGACAAACTTGCCTGGGTCACACAGCTTGGCACCGAACTCGAACTGACGTTGTTCGACGGAATTACGTCCCAGCAACTCGACGAAGCCGTCATCCAGGTCGCCCTTCAAAACGTGAAGGATTACCCCGGATTTGACATCATCGCCGCACGCCTCCTCTTGAAGACCATCTACAAGAATGTCCTCGGGGATTACTCGTCGAAAGAAGAGCTCAAGAAGCTGCACGCCGAACACTTCGAGGCGAACGTTCGTCGTGGCGTCGAAGAAGGTCTTCTCGATTCGCGCCTGACCGAAATGTTTGATTTCGACGTGCTCGCGGCCGCCCTCGAACCCGCGAACGACGATCTTCTCAAGTACATCGGCGTCGTCACGCTCAATAACAGGTATGGCGTCAAGGGCCGCAACGGCGACCCGCTCGAGGTTCCACAGTATTTTTGGATGCGCATCGCCATGGGCCTGTCGCTCAACGAAGCGAACCCCACCGAGGTCGCGTTGCGTTTCTACCGCAAGATGTCGACTCTCGAATACTTGGCCGCCGGCTCGACCCTCGTCAACGCGGGAACGTCCTACCCGCAGCTCGCGAACTGCTTCGTCCTCGAAATGCAGGACGACATCGAGCACATCGCCAAGACCACGCGCGACGTTATGTGGCTCACCAAGGGAACGGGCGGAATCGGACTCTCGGTCACCAAGCTTCGCGCCCAAGGATCGCCCATCCGTTCGAACAACACCGTGTCGACGGGCCCGATCCCGTTCATGCACACCATCGACTCGGTCCTCCGCGCGATCTCGCGCGGTGGCAAGAAGTTTGGCGCCCTCTGCTTCTACATGGAGAACTGGCACCTCGATTTCCCCGAGTTCCTTGACCTCCGTCAGAACTCAGGCGACCCCTACCGCCGCACACGCACCGCGAACACCGCCGTCTGGATCTCGGACGAGTTCATGAAGCGCGCCCAGAACGACGATGACTGGTACCTGTTCGACCCGCTCGAGGTCATGGACCTCAACGAACTGTATGGCGCAGCCTTCTCGAAGCGTTACGCCGAGTACGTCACGATGGCCGAAAACGGCGAGATGAACCTCTTCAAGAAAATTTCGGCGCGAGAACAGTTCAAGCAGATCCTCATCTCTCTGCAATCGTCGTCGCACCCGTGGTTGACGTGGAAAGACACGATCAACCTTCGTGCGCTCAACAACAACACCGGAACGATTCACTCGTCGAACCTCTGCACCGAGATCTGCCTCCCTCAGGACGCCGAAAACGTCTCGGTCTGCAACCTCGCCTCAATCAACCTCTCGACGCACCTCGTTGCCGGAAAAATCGACTGGGTCATGATGGACGAAAGCGCTCGCGTGGCCGTCCGTCAGCTCGACAACCTCATCGACATCACGCGTTCCTCGGTGCACGAAGCCGACAAGGCGAACAAGGAAAACCGCGCGGTTGGACTCGGCATCATGGGCTTTGCCGACATTTGTGAGCGCCTCGGTATCGCCTACGACAGCGAAGCGGCCTACGACCTCATCGACGAAATCACCGAACACATCTCGTACTCGGCAATCGACGAGTCGGCAAACCTCGCTCGTGAGCGCGGCTCGTACGATCACTTCGAGGGTTCGCGCTGGTCGCAGGGACTCGTGCCCTTCGACTCGATTGACCTCGCCGAAAAGGACCGTGGCGTCGCGATTGACATTTCGCGCAAGACCCGCCTCGACTGGGATGCGCTTCGCGTGAAGGTCAAGGGCGGAATCCGTAACGCGACCCTCATGGCCATTGCCCCCACGGCGTCCATCGGTCTTGTTGCCGGGACGACCCCCGGTCTCGACCCGCAGTTCTCACAGATCTTCTCGCGCTCGACCTCGAGCGGAAAGTTCCTCGAAGTCAACCGCAACCTCGTCGAAGCGCTCTCAGACCGCGGTCTGTGGGAGTCGGTTCGCGAGGACATCCTCCGCTCGCAAGGGGACATCCAGAGCATTGCCTCGATTCCGGATGACATCAAGGCGATCTACAAGACCAGCTTCCAGCTCGACCCCAACTCGTTCCTCGAGGTTGCGGGTCGTGCCCAGAAATGGATCGACCAGGCCATCAGCCGCAACATGTACCTCGAGACCCGAGACATCGACGAAATGGTCGATATCTATACGGGCGCGTGGAATCGCGGCGTCAAGACCACCTACTACTTGCACATGAAACCGCGTCACACCGCGGAACAGTCGACAGTCAAGGTCAACAAGGCCGAGTCGATTGGCGATGGAAGCAAGAAAGGCTTCGGCTCTAGCGCCGGCGCTCCGTCACCCGCAGCAGAACCCGTTGCGGCTGGCGCACCCCGACGAGGCTTCGGCTTCGGTGGATCGTCGTCGACGGGCGGTGAATCATGAATCCGCTCGACTCTCAAGTAGGAGAGTATTCGGTACCGGTAGATCCCATGGATCTTCTCCAGTGCGAATCCTGCCAGTAACAACCACCCGCGGTTAAGCCCGCTCACACAACGTTCACAACAACACTTAGGAGTAATCATGGGAATTCTCGGAACAGGAATTCAAGACGGACTTTTGCTCAAGCCCGTTCGATACCAGTGGGCAATGGACCTGTACAACCAGGCCGTTGCGAACACCTGGTTCCCCAACGAAATCCAGCTCGGCGAAGACATCGCCGACTTCAAGAAAATGACCGATGAAGAACGGCAAGCCATCACGTTCCTCATGTCATTTTTCAACCCCTCCGAACTGATCGTCAACAAGGCACTGGCGTTTGGCGTCTACCCCTACCTCAATGCTGCCGAGGCGCACCTCTACCTCGCCAAGCAGATGTGGGAAGAAGCGAACCACTGCATGTCGTTCGAGTACATCCTCGAGACGTTCCCCGTAGACCGCGAAAAAATCTACGCTCAGCACGTTGATCACCCGGCGATTGCTGCCAAGGAAGAGTTCGAAGTCAAGTTCATCAAGCGCATGGCCGAACGAAGCCTTGACATCACCACGACCGAAGGCAAGCAAGACTTCGTCCGTAACCTCGTTGCGTACTCAGTGATCATGGAAGGCATCTGGTTCTACACCGGGTTCATGGTCGCCTTGTCGTTCCGTCAGCGGAACCTGCTGCGTAACTTCGGTTCGCTCGTTGACTGGATCGTTCGCGACGAGTCGCTCCACCTCAAGTTCGGAATCAACCTCATCCTCACGGTGTTGGAAGAAAACCCTGACATTGCCACGGCAGAATTCGCTGACGAAATCAAGCAGATGATTCTGGATTCCGTTGTGATGGAAGAGGAATACAACAAGGCGATGATCCCCAACGGAATCCTCGGTCTCAACGCGGAATACATCACGCAGTACACCAAGCACATGGCCGACCGTCGTCTCGAAGAGCTCGGATTCGAAGCCCACTACAAGGTGTCGAACCCGGCCAAGTGGATGGCTGCCGCCAATGACACACTGCAGTTGGTCAACTTCTTCGAATCGACCAACACCTCGTACGAGGTCAACTCGGGCGCCACGGCGAAAGCCTCCTAACAGGACCCACGACGTCATGCCCTCGGTAAACTGGGGGCATGACGTTTCCTGTTAACACCATCTCTCTCAACGACGGCACCTCGATTCCCCAGGTCGGGCTCGGCACCTATCGACTCGAGGACGACGATGCGTATCGTGTCGTGTCCGACGCGTTCGTCGCTGGTTACCGCCATATCGACACCGCCCGCATCTACCAGAACGAAGCCGGAATCGGCCGGGCTATTCGCGAGAGCGGAATCCCGCGCGATGACCTGTACATCACGACGAAGTTGTGGAACGGCGACCAGCCCAAGGCCCGCGATGCGATTAGTTCCTCGCTCGACCGCCTCGGCCTTGAACACGTCGACCTGTATCTCATTCACTGGCCGGCACCGCAGCGGGGAACCTACGTCGACGCCTGGAAGCAACTCGAGGTCCTCCAGGAGGACGGGCTCACGACGTCGATTGGCGTCAGCAACTTCGAGCCCGAACATCTTGACGCGATCGCCGCGGTGAGCGACATCGTGCCCGTGTTGAACCAGGTTGAACTGCACCCGCTCTTTCAACAGAAGGCTCTGCGCGCCGAACACGCGAAACGCGGCATCGCCACGGAAGCGTGGGGACCGTTGTGTCACGGTTCGGTCGACCTCGCGGCGGAAATGCCCACCCTCGTAAACCTCGCCGAACGCTACAGCAAGTCAATCGCGCAGGTCATTCTGCGCTGGCACATTCAGCACGGAACCATCATTTTTCCGAAGACGTCCAGTAAAGAACGACTCGTCGAAAACATCGCGCTGTTCGACTTCGAACTCAACGCTGCTGACATGGGCGAAATCGATGGGTTTGATGCTGGGCGCCGACTCGGCACAGCGCCAGCCGATGGCAACTGGGACTAGTGCGCGACAAACGGGAAGACGGTGCTGACTCCGACGAACAGCAGAACGCACGCGAGAGCAATCTGGATTCCGCGGGGGCGAACTTTTCGAGCGAGGAATGATCCGGCGATAATCGTGGGGATCGATCCGAGCAACATGCTGGCGAGCATCCACGGGTCGACGACAATCCCGATGCCCGCAATGAGTCCGGTGACGATATATCCCGTTCCCGCGACCACGGCGAGCGGGATGGCATGGGCAATGTCGGTGGCGACCAGGCGGTGTGGGGTCATTCGGAACGGGTAAAGGGCGGTCATCGCAACGGACCCGAGTGCGCCAGCCCCGACCGAGGTCAGAGCAACCAGACCGCCGACAACTCCACCGGAGGCGATGGTCGCCGGCGCTTGGAAGTTGCGGAACTTCGCGGGGGTCTCGGTCCGGTTCGCTTGCGCGGCCTTGATGAGAACGGGAGCCAAGAACATCCCGATCGCGGTGACGAGGACGACGACACCGATGGCCGTGGTCAGCCACGACACCTTTTCGGGTTTCGCGTTGATGGCGACGAGCACGGCGACACCGATGGCGACGGGGATTGACCCCATCCACAATCGACGGACAACTTGCCAGTCGATATTCCCGCCGACACCGTGAATTCCGGCGCCAAACAGTTTGGTGATGGCCGCAAACCAGAGGTCGGTCGCGACCGCCGTGGCGGGTGCAACTCCCAACAGCAAGATGAGAATCGGGGTCATGACGGCCCCGCCTCCCACACCCGTGATTCCCACGACGAGGCCGGTGACGACGCCGGCCAGGGTATAGCCGAAATCGATGCCGGTGAGTGCGGGTGCCGCTTCGGCGGCGAGTACGAGGTCAATCATGTCGGGGCTCCTGATTGTCGGGCGGGCTCTAAAAAGTCTATCAACCCACTAGACAATATAGCCTAACTAAATCCAACTCGGAAACCAGTAGTGAATGACCGCGAACCACTCAGGGATCGGAAGGCCCATCCACACCGGCAGGAAGAACGCCGAGACAACGACGGCGGTGACCAGGTAGTTCACCACTAACTGCCGAAGGTGGTGTTTCCAAAGCCACACGAGAACCGCGACGAGGGCGAGGACGAGGAACGGCTCGAGGGTCACGGTGTAGAACTGAAACACGGTGCGCTGCGAAAAGAAGAGCCACGGGACATAGGTGGCGGCGACTCCGACGAGGATGGCAACGTTCT
>CALPQP020000047.1 GCA_943325745.2 Gulosibacter massiliensis | reverse complement strand
GTGCCACGGAATTGCTGCGGTCCGCCCAACGTCCCGTCATCATCGCGGGCGGCGGCGTCCACTACTCGCGCGCGGAGGCCGAGTTGGCGACGTTCGCCGAAAAACACGGCATCCCGGTCGTCGAGACCGTCGCGGGAAAGTCCTCCCTTGTTGCCAGCCACCCGCGCTATGCCGGGCCAGTCGGTGTGACGGGTGCGGAGGCTGCCAATGCGGTGATTCGTGATGCCGACGTAATTCTTGCCGTCGGCACGCGTCTCGAGGACTTCACCACCGGGTCGTGGACGCTCTTTTCTTCTGAGACCCAGTTCGTGGGGCTCAATGCGGCACGGTTCGACGCCATCAAGCATCGCTCAACGCCGCTCGTCGCCGACGCTCGAGAAGGTCTTGCCGAACTGAGTGAGGCCCTCGGCAATTGGTCGACCGACTCATCCTGGACCGAGAACGCTGCGCGTCTGCGCGGCGAACTCGACGTCTTTGTCAATGGCCGCATCGCAGATGACGGAGTGTGGCCGCCGAGCTACGCCCAGTTAATCGGATTGGTGCACAGCGCTGCGACCGAAGAGGACTACGTTCTCACGGCCGCGGGCGGGTTGCCCGGAGACCTCAACGTCAATTGGATGAGCAAGGCGGTCGCCAGTTTCGACTGTGAATACGGGTATTCCTGCATGGGCTACGAGATCTCTGGGGCGTGGGGTGCCGCGATGGCGCGCCCACGCGGTGAGGTCTTTGCGATGGTCGGTGACGGCTCGTATTTGATGATGAACTCCGACATCTACGCTTCGGTGCTATCCGGCCACAAGATGATCCTCGTTGTCTGCGACAACGAGGGGTACGCCGTTATCGAGCGGTTGCAGACGAGCCAAGGCGGTGCGTCGTACAACAACATGCTGGCCGATTCCGTGGGAACCGGATCCGACGCGCGCGTCGACTTCGCCGCCCACGCCGCCTCAATGGGTGCCGTCACGTTCGAGGTGCACAGCCTCGCCGAGTTCGCCGACGCGCTCACCAAGGCACGTCAGGCCACTAACACCGCGGTGATCGTGACCAAAGTTCGCGCCAAGGACTTCACCGAAGGTGGTGCGTTCTGGCAGGTCGGAGTACCCGAAGTGTCCGATAGAGCGAGTGTTACGGCCGCTCGCGCGTCAATGGACAAGGGTCTGCAGAACCAACGTCCCGGCGTCTAACGACCGGAACGAAATTGCTCCGTGTTGGAATTCGGCCTTTAGGGATTATTGGTCGCCGTTCGTCGTCAGAATGGGAATTGAACAAAGGTAAAGTTGACATACATTCGTTGCATCGCTACTAGTTGCCGAAAGGGTGCCACGTGGAGCAAATCAAACTTGTCATTTGGGACCTGGATGACACGCTGTGGGCCGGCACAATCTCTGAAGGTCCCGTCAAGCACATCAAGCGGAATCACGAAATCGTAATCGCTCTTGCTCAGCGCGGGATTATCAGCTCAATTTGTTCGATGAATGACAAGTCAGTGGCTCTCGCGGAACTTCAGAAATCGTCCATCGCCGACTATTTTGTGCTTCCCAGTATCGATTGGAATCCTAAAGGACCCCGAATTCGCCAGCTGATTGAGGATCTCAATCTACGTCCCATCAATGTCCTTTTCATTGATGACCTCGCGAAAAACCTTGAAGAAGCGCGTTTTGTATCCCCCGAGCTGAATGTTGCGCTGCCGGAGATTCTCGACGCTCTACTGGAAAACCCTGCTGTTGCCGGAAAGCCTGACCCCGCATTGAAGCGCTTGAAACAATACAAGGTTCTTGAACACAAAATTTCGGAACAGTCAGCATTCCAGGGTGACTCCAATGACTTCCTTCGTCAGTCCGATATCAAAGTTGCGGTGCTTCCACCGACGGAAAATGACCTGGAGCGGCTTGAAGATCTCATCAATCGGTCTAACCAACTCAACTTCACCAAACGTCGGGTTGACCAGTCGACACTCACTCACTATGTGAACCCGACAAACTCGACCACTGGCGCAGTGTGGGTAAGCGACAGATATGGGGATTACGGTCTTACTGGTTTTTACGCCCTTGAAGACGGCGCACTCACCCAGTTTGCGTTCTCGTGTCGAATATTGGGTTTTGGAGTGGAAAGCTGGCTATACCAAAAACTCGATTGTCCGCCACTTGAGATCAGTGGCGAAGTATCGGCAACTCTTGAACGCGACACAACGATTGATTGGATCACCGAGGTCGATTCTCATCAGCAACGTGTTGACTCCACCACAGCCACCGATCGGCTACTGGTCAAGGGTGGTTGCGACCTGAGGCAGTTGAACCCCTACCTCCGAGCCGATGTGGCAATCGATGAAGAAATGAACTATGTCGCACAATCAGGGTTCGGGGCGCACGTCGAACATAGCGAGATGTTGAAGCAAGCGAAGCCGGAGTTTGTTGAAAAATTCAAGGACGTGATTGATCGGATTCCCTTTATCGATCGCGACGCCTTCGAAACTGATTTCTTTGCCGACCGACACCGATTCAAGTTGTACAGCGTGCTGATGGATTACACCGCCGGAATCTATCGCTACAGAGACACCGAATTTGTGGTCCCACACCGTCGATTCGATACCAACTTTTTGACTCGAGGAGATCTACTCGAGGAGCGCTTCGGAAAAGAGTTTGCCGATTGGTTTATCAACAATTTCATTTTCGAGGGACCACTCAGTGAAGAGGCCTTCGAGGCGAACCTTGAGTGGATGGTTTCAATGCTCCCAGAGGGCGTTCGACTGATTCTCCTCAATGGTGCTGAGATCGATCTAAAAAGCTCAAAAGAGCCCGAGCGTCATCTACATCACCAAAAATACAACGCGATCGTCGACCGCGTGGTTGCGCTTCATTCGAATGTGTCGTTGGTTGATGTGCGTGGCATTGTCACCGACTCTTCCAACACAACCAACAGTATTCGTCACTACCGACGCAATATTTATCCTATTCTCGCCAGCCGCGTCGACGAGATTTTGACCGCCGGCGGTGTGCCGCTCAAAGAAAACATCAAATTTGACAAAGAAACGGTTAAACCGTCCTCGACTGGCAGACAACAACCAATCATGAAGCGGCTGACGCAACGCCTAAAAAACGTAGCGAAACGCTTCGTTAATTGAGACCTGGCCTAGCCATCTGACCCGGGCAATCGCTGCTGCACTCTCTCGTGGCGTTTGATCGGAGCCGACCTCCGACGGCTGGCACCGCCTTTGGTTATCCGGAGGATTCGCTCAACAGCCGTGTGGGAACGCAATTGCCCGCCAGATTAGATGCTGGCGGGCAATTGCGTCAGGTGCGCAACCTACGAGTTTGATGAATATGCGTCAATCTCGACCCCTCGAGACGCCGAAGTGTTCACCCGTCTGTTCGGAACCGAGTATGTAGATTGGACTAGCACCGAAGGCTCAAGGGATGAAATGTAGTCGCACACAGCTTCGGCTCGCTTTTTCGCCAATGCTTTAGCTGCGCGCAATGTGCCCTCGCTCGTAACTGTTCCGGTACAAATGTATTTGTCCCCTGAGCTGGATTCCACGAAATCGAGAATGTCGGCTTCGAGTGCGCTCGAGAGCACTGACCTTCCAGTCGTGAAACCTGAAATGTCAGTTGAATCCGTCAAGGTGAATACCACGGAGGCTGTGGTGAATGTCGCCGTACACGTTGAATCACCAGTCACGGCTACTGTCGTCGCACTGGCATATAAAGCATCAGGTGTTTCGCCGGAGTTACACGTCCAACGCTGGAAACGATAGCCTGAATTCGCCGTCGCCGAAATCGACCACGTATCAGCCCCATCATCGATAGCAGAAACCGATCCCCCGGCCGTCGGAGACCCCGCCGCAGTCACCGTGTAAGTCGAGTTAGCCGTGAAAGTTGCCGTACAGGTCGTAGCAGCCGTCGCGGTCACCTTCGTTGCCGCGCTCACAATAGAAGTTGGCGTTTGAGAAGCGGAACACGACCATCTCGTGAACTTATACCCGGCATTCGCGGTCGCAAAAATCTCCCACAGATCGCTTCCATTTTCAATTTTGGAGACCGTTCCCCCTGCGGTCGCCGCCACGGTCACGACGTACGTGGAGTCCGCTGAGAAAGTCGCCGTACAGGTCGTAGCTGCCGTAGCGGTCACCGTTGTGGTCGCGCTCGAAGCTGAAGTTGGTGTTTGAGAAGCGGTACATGCCCAACGCGTGAATTTGTAACCAGCCTTTGGCGTCGCCGTGATCGACCACGAATTGCTTCCATTGTCGACTCTAGCGACCGTTCCCCTGGTGCTTGAGGACGCCGCCACAGTGACGGTTTTGAGCGAGTTAGCAGTGAACGTTGCCGTACACGTAATGTCGGCCGTCGCGGTAACTTTTGTTGCCGCGCTCACAACCGAAGTCGGAGTATCAGAACCGGTACACGCCCAATTCGTAAAATGGTATCCCGTTTTTGGCGTCGCCGTGATCGTCCACGAATCGCTTCCATTGTCAACACGAGCGACCGTTCCCTTGGTCGCTGTGGCCGCCACAGTCACCTCGTAATCCGAATCGGCTGTGAAAGTTGCCGTACAGGTCGAGTGCGCCGTCGCCGTCACTGTTGTTGCCGCGCTCAAGGGAGAAACTGGCGTTTGACCATCGGAACACGTCCAACTCGTGAAATGATATGTCGCGAGTGCCGTCGCCGTGATGGACCACGAATTGCTTCCATTGTCGACAGCCGCTACCGTTCCCCCGAACGGCGCCGACGACGGAATCCTCGCCACAGTCACTGTGAAAGCTGAATCGGCTGTGAAAGTTGCCGTACAGGTCGAATTCGCAGACAATGCAATCGTTGTCGAGGCGGTTGTCGCGGACGTGGGTGTCTGAGAACCAGTACACGACCAACGAGTGAAGTGATAGCCAGAGTTCGCCGTCGCGACAATTGACCACACGTCATCATTGGTATCAGTAGCCGCAACCGATCCCCCGGCCGTCGGAGTCCTTACCACATTCACCGTGTACTGGGAAGCGGCGGCGAAAGCCTGCACAGTGACTCCAGATATCACAACGCTGAGGCCTAGGAGTATTGCTCCTAGCGGTTTAAGCGAGTTCTTGAGATTCATTTTGTTTCTCCTCGAAACGTTGGATTGGCGCGGAGTCATTTAACTCGGCAGTTAACGGTAACGGATTGGTTGTGAATCCGCAACAGCGACACGAGACGTTGCGCAAATTAATCCAAAAAGGAATAAATCTCCCTGTGTCGACGCGGCGCCAAGTCCAGAATTTACGTGGCCAGCTGCCACTCAACTTGCCTGCGGATTCCTTCACTGAAACTGGTGGCGGGAGCGAACCCGAAGGCCGCGCGGACTTTTTCCGTCGCGCCAGACGTCGTCCGTTGATCACCTTTACGGGCAGGTTCGTGTTGGAGAAGCGCCGGTTTACCGACCTCCCTTTCGATAGCAGCGATCGCGTCGTTCAGAGTCACCAATTCACTGCCCGAAATATTGAAAACCTCGTTCGTTGCGCGGGATTCCGCAATCGTTGACACTATTCCCACGCAGTCGTCAACAAAGGTGTTGGTGCGCGACTGCAGCCCGTCACCGAAAACAACAAATTCCTCACCGGTGCTGATGGCCCTGATGAGTTTGTGATAGGCCATGTCTGGCCGTTGACCCGGTCCAAAAACTGAGAAAAGGCGCAGAATCGTGTGTTGTAGGTCGTGCGTTCGGTGGTAAGCACGGATGAGTTCCTCGGCGGCCAACTTGGTGACACCGTAAGGAGAGGTCGGCAGACATTCGCTTTTCTCATCCCCGGTTGCGGTGTCGCCGTAAACAGAAGACGTAGAAAATTGTAGAAAATGAGTTTTTTCGCCGACACGTTGTGAAATCAGGTTCTCGACGAGTTTTATATTGCATGTCATATAGGTATCAAATTCAGACCAGCTCGTCATGAGACCCGGCATAGCTGCCGCATTGACGATTACGTCATAGTCGTCAGGCAGAGCATCAAGATCGCCTCGAAGATCAACAACGACCTTTTCGATGTGTGCAACGTCACTCAGTTGCTCCCAATTAACAAGTTTTGGTTCATTGGAGTACAACCGATCCAAAAACATGTCGGCGGCGACAACGTCGTGCCCGCGATTGGCAAGTTCACGCGCAACGCCGGACCCGATGAACCCAGCGGCCCCGGTGACCAAAATTTTCACTGTGAAACCTTCCTGCGGGGTAGCTCACCCCGATCTTTCCGCATCATCACTGTAGTCTCGCCGCGGAGCTTTTCTCGAAAAGGACTGTTGGCAATCGTGCTGGTCACACGGAGTGAAAGTTTCGTTGGTGCGCCTGGAGGGATTCGAACC
>CALPQP020000046.1 GCA_943325745.2 Gulosibacter massiliensis | reverse complement strand
CGCGAACCTCGATGCCATCGACCACGAGATTGCCGAGCAGGGAGTGCTCATCACTCAGCACGATCTCGACCGAGCGTCGCTCGAGGGTCGCGTCGACCTCGCACGTTCCCGTGTCGCTCGCGCGCAGGGCGAACTGTTACGGAGCGAGAGCGCTCGCGAGGCTGCCGCGATGCGTCAGACCGAGGCCGAGTCAGCGCTGTCCGAAATCGACGACTCTCCTGGCGGAACGAACACAGAACTCGAAACCGCGGTCACGACGGCCGATGCGCGGGTTCTCGAATTGCAATCGACGGTCGACGCCGATAGGGACACCCTGCACACTCTCGAGCGCGAGCGCGATGCTCTCGCCGCTCGTGTCTCTGCTCTGTCGTCGGCGTTGGAATCGAAGGACGGACGCGATTCGGTCACGGGTCGTCGCGGAATCCGTGGGCTCGTCGCCGACAACATCACGGTGACTCCCGGTTTCGAGGCGGCGATTACCGCCGCCCTAGGTGGTCTTGCCGACGCGATTCTGGCCGACACGCGGGACAGTGCCATCGATGCACTCGCCCACGCGACCGCAACCGACGCGGGTCGAGTTGAAGTTGTGCTCGCGAAAACGGACGGCCCGGACCCACGCATCATCGCCGTGGCGGGGGTGCAATCGGCGTCCGAACTCGTAGCCGGCCCGGCCGGTATCATCGGGATCTTGTCGCACACGTACGTCGCCGACGACCTGGATGCGGCTCGAGCGGCGTGGCCGACGATCGTTTCCTCGGGAATCGCCGATTCCGCGGTGCTGGTGACGCGCGCGGGTGAGGTCCTGACCCGATTCGTGTTGCGCGGTGGTCACGGCGCCCAGCGTTCACGAATCGAACTTGCCGGCGAGCGCGACGAGGCGAAGACAACGCTCGGAACCGTCTCGACCGAAATCGAACGTCGTCGCAACGCGCTCGACACTCTTCGCAACGACCTGCAGTCAGCCAAAACGATTGCCGCGACGGCGCTGGCCGACCTGCGCTCTGCCGATGCGCGAAACGCCGAAATCATCTCAGAGAAGTCGAGGCTTCGGGCCCAAGCCGAAGCCGCTGGTTCGGAAATCGAGCGCATCAGTTTGGCACTCGACAAGGCAACGAGCGCCGTCGACGAGGCCGCCGCTCATCTCGGTGACGCGGTTCGCGCGCTCGAGGCGTTCATCGCAGCACCGCGCCCGACGCTCGACGCATCCTCGCGTGACAACGCAGTCCTTGCTCTCGAGGCGTCCCGCGCGGTCGAACTGCAAGTACGCATCGACATGGAAACGGTCCGCGAACGTGTCCGGTCGGAACGCGATCGAGCGGAAGAGATGGCGCGCACCCTCGAAGCCGACCGTACGGCGGCTGCGGAGCGGGCCGCGCAGCGCGTCCACCGCCGGGTCCAACTCGAGAACGCTGAGCGAATTTCGAGCGACATCCCGCCGATCCTCGTCGCCCTCGATGCGAGCGTCTCGGAGGCCCAGGTCAAACTCGCCGAGGCCGAACGCGCTCGCGCGGCGAGCTCCGGCGAACTCACCGACCTTCGTACCCGCGAGACCGACCTGCGAACGCGCCTGAGCGCCGTAACCGACGGAGTGCACGGGCTCGAGATGCAGATCTACGAAAAGAAACTTCACCTCGGCAACCTCCTCGAGAGGGCCGCCGACGACATGGCGTTCACCGAACAGGTCCTCGTCGACGAATACGGCCCCGACACTCTCGTTCCAGTGTCGGAGGGCGATCCGGTCCCGTTTGTGCGAGTCGAACAAGAGGCTCGCTTGAAGAGCGCCGAGAAGTCGATGGATCAACTCGGCCGAGTGAACCCGCTCGCACTAGAAGAATTCGCGGCGCTCGAACAGCGCCACCAATTCCTCACCGAACAGTTGGCCGATCTCGAGAAGACACGACTCGACCTGATGCAGATCATCGACGAAGTCGACGACCGCATGCAATCGATTTTCATCGACGCCTTCCGCGACACGAAAGCTGCGTTCGACGCGATTTTGCCCGTCCTTTTCCCCGGCGGAACGGGTCACCTCACGCTCACCGACCCGGATTCACCCTTGACCACCGGAATCGAGGTCAGCGTCAAGCCGGCCGGAAAGAAGATCGAGCGCCTGTCGCTGTTGTCGGGCGGTGAGCGCTCGCTCGCGGCGGCGGCCCTACTCGTCGCCATCTTCAAGGCGCGCCCGTCTCCGTTCTACATCCTCGACGAGGTTGAGGCCGCCCTCGATGACGCCAACCTCGGCCGACTTCTCAGCATCTTCGAACAACTTCGCACCTCGTCGCAGTTGATCATCATCACCCACCAGAAACGAACGATGGAAATCGCCGACGCGCTCTACGGCGTATCGATGCGGGACGACGGGGTCAGTGCCGTCGTGGGGCAACGCATCGCATCGAAGGTCGAAGCGTAGGCTCGGCACATGGCGTGGTCCTTATCCAAGGCGTTCACGAACCTCTTTGCGGGGGCGCGTCAGGTCGAGCCCGAGGACTGGGAAAACCTCGAGGACACGTTACTCCAGGCCGATTTCGGCCCGCGTGTGACTGACGAGGTCATTGGGGCTGTCCACGCGGTCGCGGACGTGTCCGCGACCCTCGACACCGATGACCTTCGTCGCATCCTCGGCGAAGTCCTCGAAGAACGCCTCGCGGCATTCGATCCGACGCTGTCGTTGGCTTCCGAACCCGGCAAACCCGCCGTCGTGCTGGTTGTCGGTGTCAACGGTGTCGGCAAGACCACGACGATCGGCAAATTAGCGAAGTTCATTGCTACGCGCGGCAAGCGCGTCCTCGTGGGGGCTGCGGACACCTTTCGCGCCGCGGCCGTCGAGCAACTAGCCACCTGGGCCGAGCGCGCCGGTGTCGACATCGTTAAACCGCAACAGGACGGCCAAGACCCCGCCGCTGTCGCTTTTCAGACGGTTGAACGCGCTGTCGCCGACGGTCACGAGATTGTCATCATCGACACGGCCGGTCGGCTTCACAACAAGTCCGGGTTGATGGACGAACTCGCCAAGATTAAACGCGTGGTCGAGAAGAACGTTCCGATTTCCGAGGTGCTTCTTGTTCTTGATGCGACGACGGGCCAGAACGGACTCAATCAGGCAGAAGCGTTTCTCGAACAAGCCGGAGTCACGGGTCTGGTTCTCACGAAACTCGACGGAAGCGCACGCGGCGGTTTCGTCTTCGCGGTTCAGGAACTAACCGGCATTCCCGTCAAACTGGTCGGGCAGGGTGAGGGAATCGATGACCTGACGGGATTCACTCCGCACGTGTTTGTCCGCCAGTTGCTCGAGTAACCGCATACTCTTGAGGGCATGAAGCGCGCATTCGATGGACACGAGCCAGTTGTTGCGGATGGCGCATGGATCGCACCCAGCGCGATGGTCGTCGGTCGGGTGACAATCGGTTCGAACGCCTCCGTGTTTTTCGGGGCAGTTCTGCGCGGAGACGTCAATTCGATTTCGCTCGGTGACGGCTCGAACATCCAAGACAACGTCGCGGTTCACTGTGACGACGACAAACCGACGGTCATTGGCAGTGGAGTTTCGATCGGTCACGCTGCCGTGGTTCACGGCTGCACGATCGGCGACGACTGCCTCATCGGAATGAACGCAACGGTGTTGTCGGGAGCGATCATCGGAAACGAATCGCTCATCGCCGCGGGCTCTGTTGTGCTCGAGGGAACAGTGATTCCGCCTCGCTCGCTCGTGGCCGGAGTCCCCGGCAAAGTTCGTCGCGAACTGACCGATGCCGAGGTTGAGGATATCCGTCACAACGGTCGCCACTACCGCGAACTCAGTCTCCAGCACTCGCTCGAAGACTAGTCTGGAGGGGTTATGGCCGTCTTTGGAACCCTCTCTGAGAAACTGACCTCGGCGCTGTCGAGCCTCCGAACAAAGGGCAAACTCAGCGCTGCAGACGTCGACGGAACCGTCCGCGAGATCCGTCGAGCACTTCTCGATGCCGACGTTTCGCTCGAGGTTGTCAAATCATTTACGGGCAAGATTCGCGATCGTGCGTTGTCAGACGATGTCAACAAAGCGCTCAATCCGGCACAACAGGTCGTTCAGATTGTCAACGAGGAACTCGTCGAAATCCTGGGTGGCGCTCAGTCACAACTGACCTTCGCCAAGTCCCCTCCGACCGTCATCATGCTGGCCGGTCTTCAGGGTTCGGGCAAGACGACGTTTGCGGGCAAACTCGCTAAGTACCTCAAGTCGCAGGGGCACACCCCCGTGCTTGTCGCGTGTGACCTCCAGCGCCCCAACGCCGTGACACAGTTGACGGTTGTCGCGGAACAGGCTGGCGTTCAGATTTTCGCCCCCGAGCCGGGAAACGGCAAGGGGAACCCCGTCTCGGTCGCCAAGAACGGCGTGAAGTACGCGAAGCAAAAGCTTTACGACACCGTCATCATCGACACCGCGGGGCGACTCGGCGTCGACGAGGACCTCATGCGCGAAGCCCGAGCGGTCCGCGACGCCACCGACCCCGACGAGGTCTTGTTCGTTCTCGACGCGATGATCGGTCAAGACGCCGTCATCACCGCCAAGGCCTTCCAGGACGGCGTCGACTTCACGGGGGTTGTCCTGACCAAGCTCGACGGTGACGCTCGAGGTGGTGCCGCACTGTCGGTTCGCGGCTTGACGGATCGGCCGATTGTTTTTGCCTCGACCGGTGAAAGCCTCGACGCGCTCGAACCCTTTTACCCCGACCGAATGGCGAGTCGAATTCTCGACCTCGGTGACATCCTCACGCTCATCGAACAGGCGCAAAAGAACTTCGACGAAGGCGACGCGAACAAGGTCGCGGAAAAAATCCAGTCGAATACTTTTACCCTTCAGGACTTCCTCGAACAGTTGCAGCAGGTTCGCAAGATGGGGTCGATGAAGGGACTCCTCGGCATGATGCCAGGAGCGGGCAAGATGCGCGAACAAATCGATAACTTCGACGAGAAGGACATCGACCGCACAGAGGCCATCATTCGCTCGATGACGCCCGCGGAGCGCGAGAACCCCAAGGTGCTCAACGGCTCGCGCCGACTTCGCATCGCGAAGGGTTCGGGTATGACCGTTACCGACGTGAACCAACTCGTTATCCGATTCGAATCCGCCGCCAAGATGATGAAGACCGTCGCCAAGGGCGGCACCCCGAACATTCCCGGAATGGGGCCGGTCCCCGGACCTCGACCCAAAGGCAAGGCCGTCACCGCCAAGAAAAGTTCGCGTTCGGGAAACCCCGCCAAGCGAGCGGCAGAGAACGCGGCGATTCAATCCGCTCCTGTCAGCGGCGGAAACAGTTTTGGTCTCGGTGCTGAAGTGGCCCCCGAAGTGGATGACAATGACATGGAGACCATGCGTCGCCTTCTTGAGCGCGGCGGACTGTGAGCACCGACCGAATTCCGCTGAAGGTGCTCTTAGCCATAATCGGAACCGTCCTCGCGTGGTCCAGTGCTTTCGTTGTCATTCGCGCGGTTCTGCCGGTCTTTGCGCCGGGCGAACTCGCGTTCCTCCGCCAACTCGTGGCCGTCCCCTTGCTTGCCGTGTGGATGATCGGGCAGAAGTGGCTGTGGCCGACGGTTCGCGAGTGGGTGCTCATCGCGATTTTTGGACTGACCTGGTTTTCGATTTATATCGTCGCGCTCAACACCGCGGAACAGACAATTGATGCGGGGACCGCGTCATTCATCGTCAACATAGGGCCTTTGCTCATCGCCGTCGGGGCGTTCCTGTTCCTCGGCGAGAAACTGTCGCGGAACCTCCTCGCCGGCGCACTTATTGCCCTCGCGGGGGTTGGTTTAATTGCGTGGGGGACATCGTCAAGCGACCGAGTAGACCTCGTCGGATTGCTATGGGCGCTTGTTGCCACGGTGACCTACGCAGTCGGTGTTCTCACCCAAAAGCCTGCGCTCAAACGCTTGTCGTCTAATCAGGTGACTTTGCTGGGAGCCACCATTGCGCTGATACCACTGTTTTGGTGGGCGCCAGAAGCATTCGCGCACGCACAGACGGCACCAGCGGAGGCGATTGCGGGAGCCATCTGGCTCGGCGCGATCCCGACCGCTCTGGGCTTCGGGCTCTGGGGATATGCGCTCAAGAGAATGCCCGCCGGGCGTCTTGGGGTATCTACCTATGTCGTCCCGCCGCTCGTGATTGTCGAGTCCGCGATCCTGCTCGGCGAATGGCCACACCCCATTGCCATCGTCGGTGGGTTGATTGCCCTGACGGGTGTGTGGTGGTCCCGCCGATCGTGATTGGCTAACTCAGGGTTTTTCTGGCAGACTAAACACTTGTGTCCATCTCGTAGGACCCTCTAACCCTGCGAAATGGCGTCCTGCTTCCGCATTCGAGCAACCCCACGCTCGAACCGCGGTGCGTCATCGCAAACAAATCTGGAGAAACGTGGCCGTCAAAATCCGCCT
>CALPQP020000045.1 GCA_943325745.2 Gulosibacter massiliensis | reverse complement strand
TCGAATTCCAAGTTCAAGGGCCTTTGATTCCTTTGAGCCGGCACCTTCGCCAACGAAAACGATGTCCGTCTTCTTGCTCACGCTGGACGACACTTTGCCACCTGCGTGACGAACCGCTTCCTCTGCCGCGTCGCGCGTGAAGCCGGGCATGGTGCCTGTCACGACTACGGTCATTCCGGCGAGAGGACCATCGACCGCTTCCGCAGCGGCACCTGGTCCCGGATGCCCGGGAATTTCAAACGGAACACCGGCAGCTCGCCACCTCGTCACAATGTCGCGGTGCCAGGCGACCTCGAGCCATTCAACAAGGCTCGAGGCAATGATTGACCCCACGCCATCGACGGCGGAAAGTTCGTCGACGGTTGCTGCCTCGATCGCGGTGAGCGACCCGAAGTGGCTCGCGAGTGCTCGTGCTGCAACCGGACCGACGTGTCGAATGTTGAGCGCGACGAGGAACCGCCACAGGTCTTTCGATTTCGCGTCGGCAAGACCCTTAACCAGCTTGAGTGCGTCCTGCGATGGAACGAGTTCCTTTTTGACCGTCGCGCGAAATGGTGTTTGGGTGACGGGTTGACCAGTCTTCTCGTCGAGTTTGGCGAGCCCCGTCTCGGAGTCCTTGACCGTGACCTCAATCGGGAAGAGGTCGTCAATCGTGAGGTCGAACAAGCCAGCTTCGCTCGTGAGCGGCGGGGTCGCGGGAACGATCGGTTGGGTCAGAGCGGCGGCCGTGACCTCGCCCAACCCCTCGATGTCGAGGGCGCCACGGCTCCCGATGTGTTCAACCCGACCGCGCACTTGGGCCGGACAGTGCTCGGTGTTGGGGCACCGGAAATCAATGTCCCCCTCTTTCGCCGGGGCGAGTGTCGCACCGCACTCTGGGCAGCCGGTCGGCATGACCCATTCGCGTTGCGTTCCGTCCCGCAGTTCGACAACGGGACCAAGGATTTCAGGAATGACGTCGCCCGCCTTACGAAGAACAATCGTGTCGCCGAGCAACACGCCCTTCTGAACGACGACGTCCTTGTTGTGGAGCGTCGCTTGACGCACGACCGAACCGGCGACCGTGACCGGCTTCATCACCGCGTACGGGGTCGCACGTCCGGTTCGACCGACCCCGACGACGATGTCAAGCAAAACCGTGTTGACCTGCTCGGGCGGATACTTGTAGGCAATCGCCCAGCGCGGCGCGCGCGACGTCGCCCCGAGCCGGTCATGAAGTTCGAGGCTGTCGACCTTGACGACGACCCCGTCGATCTCGTGTTCGAGGTCGTGGCGGCGCTCGCCGTTTCGTTCGACGTAGGCGATCGCTCCCGCCACATCCGGCACGACCGCCCAGTAAGGCGACGTCGGCATCCCCCACGACTTCAACAGGTCGTAAATCTCGGACTGATTCGCGACCGGCGGGTTAGCCCACGCACCGATTCCATGAACGTAAAGGCTGAGTCGTTTCAGCCGATCCTGCATGAGTTCGAGCTGACGTTCGTTCTTGGACTCCGCTTTCTGCCGAAGGCTTCCGGAAGCGGCATTGCGCGGGTTTGCAAAGGTCTTTTCCCCCAGGGACGCTTGTCGTGTGTTCAGGTCCGCGAACTCGGCGGTTCGGAAAAACACCTCGCCGCGAATCTCGACGACAGCGGGGTGACCTTCGCCGGTCAAACGCTGGGGAATCGAGGGGATGAGCCGAACGTTCTCGGTGACGTCTTCGCCCGTGACTCCGTCCCCGCGCGTCGCCGCTTGAACTAGCAACCCGTTCTCGTATCGAATGCTCAGAGCGAGGCCGTCGATCTTCACTTCGCACAGCCACTGCACGGCCTGATCGGCATCGCGCTCGGTTTTCGCCATCCACTGGGTCAGTTCCTCGACCGTGAACACATTGTCGAGGCTGTACAACCGCTCGTGATGCACGACCGGGTCAAACAACGTCGAATCGGCGGAGCCGCCGACGAATTGGGTGGGGCTGTCCTGGCTCTGAACTTCGGGGAATTCCCGTTCGATCTCTTCGAGCCGCCGCATCAGCTCGTCGTAATCGGCATCCGCAACGAGTAACTCGTTTCGGGCGTAATACGCATCCGCGAGTTCCGTGATTCTGTCCCGCAATTCCGCGGCCTGCGCGTGTGCATCTGACGGCGTCAATCCCGACACGGGTCGGTCATCAAGCGGTTCAGCGGGCACATCTCAATTCTACGAGCGAGCACACTTGCGCGGAGTAGTTGTGAGTCCAAACATTCCGCGCGGAGTCACTGCTCTGACGTTTCTCCCGATTCCGCTCCCCGGTTCCGCTCCCCCGATTCCGCTCCCCCGATTCCGCCCCCCGCACCATCCTTACGTTTGTGGAAACGAAATCGCCCATATCCCGCGTTCGCGGAAACAAGATGCGCTTGTCCCACCCAGTCCACGCTCAGCCCAGCCTTCGGTTTCCAGGAACGTCAATACTCGCCCAAACCGTTTCCACAAACGTAACGAGTGAGGGTGGAAAGCTCCGCGGTTTCTGCAGACAAAGCGGAAGAAATGCGCGCTAGCTTGCCAAATCGGCCGCAGGTCTGCAGTAACCGCGGATTAAGCCGGATTTGTCTGCAGAAACAGGTGGGAGGGCGGGCTGAGGAGGTGCTGCGACCGGGGCTACTTGACGCCGAGGATGTCGATGACGAACACGAGTGTGTCGCCGCCCTTGATCTTGTCACCCGAGCCGGCATCGCCGTATCCGAGGTCACTCGGGATGATGACGACGACACGCGAGCCGACCTTCTGACCGACAAGTGCGTCTCGGAAGCCCTGAATCACACCCGAGGTACTGAACTCCGCGGGCTCACCGCGGTCGAAGCTCGAGTCAAAGACCTCGCCCGAGTTCCAGTTGACGCCCTCGTAGTTGACAACGACGGTCGCGCCGTCGGCGACAACAGTGCCATCACCCTGAATGAGGGTTTCAATCGCGTAGTCGCTAGGAACTTCGCCCGCGGGGAAAGTGACCGTTGGGTTTCCGTCGGTGAAGACAACCTCGGGGAATCCTTCGAGCGGTTCGACCGGAGTTCCGGTCGCCTCGGCGAGGGGCTTTGGCGCGATTGAGGTGATATCAACGATGAAAACCAGGGTGTCGTCAACCCCGATTCCTGCTTGGGCCGCCTGAGCTCCAAAGCCTTCCGCGTTCGGAATGACAGCGACAATTCGCGATCCGACCGCGGTACACGAAATCGCCTTCGCCAAACCGACGAAGCTCGTCGCAGCGGTGTCGATCGGATACGGGATTGGCGAGCTTTCGGTGTATTCGGACTTCTCGATTTCGAGGCCCGTCGTTCCGTTGAAGAGCGTGTAGTTTATTGTGACGGTGTCGCCGTTTGCGACAGCAGCGCCGGTTCCGGCGATAGCAACCGAGCGCTCCGTCGTGGTCACGGTCAGCCCCTTCTCGAGCGTGATCGTCGGAGCGGCACCGAATTCGCCCTCCACCGTCACGGCCGAGGATGCCGATCCAGAAGGAATGCAGTTGTCGACGCCAGAGGCAGAACAACCGGCGAGCGCCAGAGCGACGAGAGAAACAGTGAGGACGGAAGCGATACGCGACATGGAAAACCTTCGGTGTGAATGGAGTGCGCAATCTGCGCGGGCACCTTCTAGTTTAGGTTCGCGCCAGGCAATGTCGTGACAGATTCAACGTTTACGGGGAAATTCACGGACGCACGCAACACGCACATCGCCTCTGCTTCCTCGTGGAGGCGATCGACGTCCCCCGCGCTCGCGGTGGTTTCGATGGTGGGCCGAAGCGTCACGCTCGTCATCGCCCCGGTGCCTCCCTGGTAATTCATTGTCCCCGTGGTTTCGTCGACGTAATCGACGATCTCAATGCCCGCCTCATGGGCTGCATACAAAAACGAGAGCATGTGGCATTGCGCGAGCGCCGCCATGAGCAGTTCCTCGGGGTTCCAGAGTCGAACATCCCCACCAAAGCCTCCTGCGGCGGATGCAACGAGTGCCGCGTGCTTGTCCGAGGTGATTATCGCCTCGTGCGAATAATCACCGCCGATTTCACGCTCGGTCGGGCTACCGTTGTGCCAGCGGAGTCGGATTTCGAAGTTGTGGTTCATGGTCGTTTCTCAATTGGAGTTGGGACACCAACGGAGTACGATGGCGCTATGAACAGCGTAACCACGGATGTGACCCAAGAGCGTCTCGTCGTCACCGAAATTCCCGGACCAAAGTCCCTCGCCCTTCACGAGCGCCGAAAGAACGCCGTTTCCGCCGGTGTCGGTGCAACTTTCCCTGTGTACATCGAGCGCGCAAAGGGGTCAATCCTCGTTGACGTTGATGGCAACCACATCGTCGATATGGGAGGCGGTATTGGCGTCAACACCATCGGTCACGCGGACGATGCGGTGATTGAGGCAGCCTTCGAGCAGGCACAGCGTTTCACACACACCCTGTTTACGGTCACCGGTTACGAGTCGTATGTTCGCCTGTGCGAATTGCTCGCCCAGCACACACCGGGAAACTTTGCCAAGAAGTCGGTTTTGTTGAACTCGGGTGCCGAAGCCGTCGAGAACGCGGTCAAAATTGCCCGCAAGTTCACCGGTCGCCCCGGAGTCGCCGTCGTCGATCACGGCTACCACGGTCGCACCAACCTCACGATGTCGATGAACTTCAAGGCGATGCCGTACAACCTCGGTTTTGGTCCTTTTGCTGGTGACATCCACCACGCGCCCAACTCGTACCCCTTCCACGACAAGCTGTCTGGCGCCGAAGCGGCTGCTCGCACCATCTCGTGGCTCGATAAACGTGCCGGCGCAACTGATTTGGCCTGTCTCGTGGTTGAGCCCATCCAGGGTGAGGGCGGATTTTATCGTCCCCGCGGATGGCTATCTTCCCGCTCTCCAGAAGTGGTGTAACGACAACGGAATCGTCTATGTTTCGGACGAGGTTCAGTCGGGCATCATGCGCACCGGTGCGTATTACGCCTCGGATCACTTCGGTCTGGTTCCCGACCTCGTGACCACCGCCAAGGGCGTCGGAGGCGGTTTCGTCATCGCTGCCGTTACTGGGCGTGCGGACATCATGGACGCCAGCCACGTCGGTGGTCTCGGTGGAACCTTCGGTGGAAACCCGATGTCGGCCGCCGCTGCGGTTCAGATTTTCGAAGAAATCGAGAAGCGCGACCTCATGGGTGAAGCCCAACGAGTCGGGCGCGTTCTCGGCGGAGCACTTCTCGACTTGCAGAAGAAGCACAACATCATTGGCGATGTCCGCGGTATCGGCGCGATGCAGGCGATCGAATTCACCGAGCCAGGAACCGACACTCCGATGTCAGACGTCGTCCCGTTCATCACGGCCTACGCGATCAAGAAAGGGCTCCTGCTGCTCTCGGCGGGTACCTACGGAAACGTGTTGCGCTTCCTCCCTCCGGTCACCACGAGCGATGAACTATTGCTTGACGCTGTTGCACTTATCGACGAAGCCCTTTCCGCTCGCTAATGCATCCGCTGTCGGTTGAGGGGTGCGTCGAACTCGCTTCCCTCGACCGAAACGGTCTCGTTGAATCGCGTCACATTGGTGCGTTTGTCGTCATCGACCGCGACGGCTCGGTGATCGAGTCCGGTGGTGATATCGATGCGACGATTTTTCCGCGCTCGACCCTCAAACCCTTTCAAGCGATCGCCACACTGAGGGCCGGTGCACAACTCGAGGGTGTTGAGCTAGTGCTCGCGACCGCAAGTCACTGCGGTTCTCATCGTCACACTGACGCGATTGAGGCGATGCTCGCGCACGACCACCTCGGCGTCGACGACCTCGGATGCCCCACCGATTGGCCACTCGGTTACAACGACAAGGCCGACCGGATTGCTGCGGGCGAAGGCCCACAGCGGGTCACGATGAACTGCTCCGGTAAGCACGCCGCGTTCCTGCGGGCGTGCGTCGCCAACGGTTGGGACACACAGACCTACCTGCAACCCGAACACCCCCTCCAGGTGCTCATTCGCGCGGTCGTCGAAGAATTCACCGGGGCGAAAAAGATCTGGCCGGCAGTCGATGGCTGCGGAGCGCCGCTGTACGGCATGAGCCTTCGCGACCTGGGGACCGGCATCGCCCGGGCAACGGATGGACACGATTCGGATGCCGAGCGCCTCGTCAATGCGATTCGCGCGAACGCCTGGGCGCTGGACGGACCGGGTCGCGACAACACGCGCGTCATCGAAAGCACCGACGCAATTGCCAAGATTGGAGCCGAGGGCGTGCTTATCATCGCCCGCGAGGGAATCGCGGTCGCCATCAAGTGTCTCGACGGCTCTCAGCGGGCGAACACCGCGGCCGCGGTCACCCTGTTCGCGCGTCACGGCGTCATCGGTCGTTCCATCGCCGAAGACCTCATCGACGAACTCGTCGCGCCGATTAACGGCGGTGATGCCGTCGTCGGACGTCTCACCGTCAGTGTCTAGGCGCTGGCTTTCAGTCGGCGGCGGCTGATTTCGCCACCCACCTGAGTGATGACGACCGCGAGAATCGCGAGGATGAACACCGCGGACGCGAGAACGTTCGCCTCGGCCGGGATCCCTCGGGCGGCCGCCGTGTAAATGAACGAGGGCAGCGTGTTG
>CALPQP020000044.1 GCA_943325745.2 Gulosibacter massiliensis | reverse complement strand
GCGTCGGCGCCGCCGTTCTCGGTGTGCTCGTAGGAACCCTGTTTCTCATGCCGATGGGACTCTTCGGTCCTCGCACCGGAACCAACAACGCGGTCGCATCCGGCGCACATCTCGGTGTCACCGGGCGTATCGCCGGTTCGTTCCTGTCGCTCCTGACCGCAATCGCGTTCTACTCGATCTCGGTGTGGGTCGGCGGTGACGCCCTCGTCGGCGCGTTCGTTCGCCTGTTCGGCGCAGAAGACACCCCGATGCTGCGCATCGGGCTCTACGCGCTGATCGGACTCATCGTGATCGTCGTCGTGGTCTACGGCTACCAGTTCATGTTGTTCATCAATCGCATCGCGGTGTGGGCCAACACGATTCTGATGTTGCTCGCCATCGTCGCTTTCGCCAGCGTCTTCGACCCTTCGTATGCCGGTTCGGGTGAATACTTGCTCGGTGGCTTCTGGCCGACGTTCATTCTGTCCGCACTCATCGTCATGTCGAACCCGATTTCGTTCGGTGCCTTCCTCGGTGACTGGTCGCGCTACATCCCGAACGGTACCTCGAACAGCAAGCTCGCGCTCGCAACGTTCGGCGCCCAGGCGATGACCTTGATTCCGTTCATTTTCGGCGTCGCCACGGCGACTCTGGTAACCGGCGGAGACTATGTCGTTGGATTGATCGGTGTCGCACCCGAGTGGTACGCCTACCTCATCATCATCGTGGCGTTCGTCGGCGGTCTGTCAACGGGAAGCACTTCGCTTTACGGAACCGGTCTCGACTTCTCATCCGTATTCCCGAAGCTGACTCGTGTTCAGGCAACCATCGCCATCGGAGCCGTCGCCTTTGCCTTCATCGTGGTGGGTCGTCTGTACTTCGACCTGCTCGGTGCAGTCAACGGATTCGTCGGAGCGATCGTCGTAACCACCACGCCGTGGATGATCATCATGGCAATCGGTTTCTGGAACCGCCGCGGCTGGTACAGCGTTGAAGACCTTCAGGTCTTCAACCGCGGCAAAAAGGGTGGCCGTTACTGGTACACCAACGGAATCAACTGGCGTGCAATGTTCGCATGGGTCGTCTCGGCGGTCCTCGGTCTGCAGTTCGCCTACTTCCCGCCGATTATCGAGGGTTCGCTCTCGGGAATCGCGGGCGGTGTCGACCTCAGCCTCATCGTTGCCATCCTCTCGGCCGCCGTGCTGTACGTCGGTGCGTTGATACTCTTCCCCGAACCCGACTACGTGTTCGGACCGAAGGGTCCCCGCATTGGTCGTTCGGTAAAGTCGACCATTCCGTCCGTACGTTAGAAAGCTGCAATGACTGGTCCCGTCCCCCGCGACAACGCGGGAAACAAGGTCGGGCAGGTCGACGCGACGGTGGTGCCCCGGTTCGCCGGGGCACCTACCTTCGCTCGGCTTCCCCGCCGCGATGAAGTAGCCCGAGCCGATATTGCGGTGGTGGGTATCCCGTTCGATGCGGGTGTGAGCTATCGTCCCGGCGCTCGTTTTGGGCCCGGCCATATTCGAGAATCATCGCGCCTGTTGCGCCCGTACAACCCCGCACAGGACGCGATGCCGTTTGCGCTCGCACAAGTTGTCGACGCCGGTGATCTCGGGGTTAATCCCTTCGATATCGCGCAGGCGATTAGCCAGATCGAAGCGGGTTTGGATGAACTGACCGCCGACGGCACCAAGGTCGTGACTCTCGGCGGCGACCACACCATTGCGTACCCGATTCTCAAGTCCCTGCACAAAAAGCATGGACCCATCGCCGTCATTCACTTCGATGCCCACCTCGATACGTGGGACACCTATTTCGGTGCACCATTGACCCACGGCACGCCTTTCCGTCGCGCGAGCGAGGACGGATTTTTGGATTTGACGGGTTGTCTGCATGTTGGAATCCGTGGCCCCCTGTATTCCGACACCGACCTTGCCGACGACACGAAGCTAGGTTTCCAGGTGTTGCGCGCCACGGACGCCGACGACCTCGGTATCGACGGGATGATCGCGCGAATGCTGGCACGGGTCGGCGACCGACCGGTGTACGTTTCTATCGATGTCGACGTGATGGACCCAGCGTTCACGCCCGGAACGGGGACGCCGGAAGCCGGGGGACTGTCTAGTCGAGAAATGCTGAGGCTGGTTCGCGCGCTCGACGGTGTCAACTTGGTCGGTGCAGACATCGTCGAGGTTGCCCCGGCTTACGACCACGCAGAGATCACGGGTATCGCCGCTGCGCACCTCGCCTATGAATTGATTACGGTTCTGGCACGGAGAATCGCGTGAGCGCGGTTGACGAAGTCCTGGCCGCCGCGGCAAAGATTGTCGACGACTTCGGGAACCATCGGACGGCCGACTATTTTTCCGGATTTGCAGCCGATGCGACCTTTATCTTTTACACGCACACCGAACGCCTCAACTCGCGGGCCGAGTACGAGGCGCTGTGGGCATCGTGGGAAAAGGACGACGGATTTCGTGTTCACGGGTGCCGATCGCGCAACCAGCGGGTGCAGGTGCTCGGTGATTCGTCGGCCGTGTTTACCCATTACGTCGAGAGCGACGTCGAATTCGGTGGTGAGGTGTCGACCATCACGGAACGCGAAACCATCGTGTTCGAGCGCCAGAACGGCGCGTGGATCGCGGTTCACGAGCACCTTTCGCCCGACAACGCGGTTTAGTGTCGTTTGTTACGGCGTTGACGTAACACAACTACCGCGATTGAGACCCCGTTTGTAGTGTCGAAACACGACCTCACTAAACAGGAGACCTTCATGGCACGCATTTATTCGGACATTACCGAAGCATTTGGAAACACCCCACTCGTCAGGCTCAACCGCGTGACGGACGGATCTGAAGCGATTGTCCTCGCCAAACTCGAGTTCTACAACCCGACGTCGAGTGTTAAAGACCGACTCGGGGTCGCCGTGGTTGACGCCGCAGAGGCGTCGGGTGAACTCAAGCCGGGCGGAACGATCGTTGAGGCGACCAGTGGCAACACCGGAATTGCACTCGCCATGGTTGGCGCCGCACGCGGCTACAAGGTCGTTCTGACGATGCCGGAATCGATGTCGATTGAACGCCGCGCGCTTCTTAGAGGATTTGGCGCGGAACTTGTCCTGACGGCCGCCCCTGAAGGCATGAAGGGCGCGGTTTCTCGTGCCGAAGAAATCGCCGCGGAGCGCCCCGGCGCTGTGCTTGCGCGTCAGTTTGAAAACGAAGCCAACCCCGATATTCACCGAAAGACGACCGCTGTCGAGATTTGGGACGACACCGATGGCGCCGTGGATATTTTCGTTGCCGGCGTCGGGACGGGCGGAACTATCACGGGAACCGGTCAGGTGCTCAAGCAAAAGAAGCCCAGTGTCAAGGTGGTTGCAGTTGAGCCGATTGACTCACCAATCCTCAATGGCGGCGCACCAGGCCCTCACAAGATTCAGGGTATCGGCGCGAACTTCGTTCCCGGCGTTCTTGACCGCGACGTCTATGACGAGGTAATCGACGTGTCGATCACCGATTCGGTCGACACCGCTCGTCGTCTCGCTCGCGAAGAGGGCATCATGGCGGGAATCTCGTCCGGGGCGACCGCCTGGGCGGCTCTCGAGCTGGCCAAGCGTCCCGAGAACAAGGGCAAGACCATCGTTGTCATCCTCGCTTCCTACGGAGAGCGATATCTGTCGACCGTGCTGTTTGAGGGTATTCTCGACTAGGTGACCCCTCTCCGACGAATTCGCGAGGACCTCGCGATGGCGTTGGACCGCGACCCCGCGACGCGCACGCGCACCGAGGCATTTTGGGTGCTGTCCGGGTTGCACGCGGTCTGGTGGTACCGGCTGACGCACATGCTGTGGGGTTGGCGCTGGAAGTTTGTCGCCCGTCTCGTCTCGCAGATTGTGCGGTGGTGGACACTCATCGAGATTCACCCTGGGGCCACGATTGGTCGCCGCTTGTTCATCGACCACGGTGCCGGTGTCGTCATCGGCGAAACCGCTGTCGTCGGCGACGATTGCACGTTTTATCACGGCGTCACGCTCGGTGGGCAGGGTGACGTCAAGGACGGACGTCGCCATCCCACCGTGGGCAGCGGTGTCGCAATCGGTGCAGGGGCAATCGTTCTGGGTCCCATCACCGTCGGTGACAACGCCATGATTGGCGCGGGTGCCGTCGTGCTCAAGGACGTCCCAGCGAACCGAACCGCGGTGGGTGTGCCTGCCCAACTACTTCCAAAGTCCCCACGACAGTCACGGGCATGATCAAATTCATCACGCGCGTGTTGTTCCCGCCGCTCATTCGCGTGCTGTTCGCCGCGCGGATTATCGGGCGTGGGAATATGCCGGGTAAGGGTGGTGTGATCCTCGCGAGCAACCATCTCTCGTTTTTTGATTCCGTCATCATCACACTCTTGTCCCGGCGACCAGTGTCATTCCTTGCCAAAGCCGAGTATTTCACGGGCAAAGGATTCAAAGGTTGGCTTTCCAAGAAATTCTTCGAGTCAATCGACGCAATTCCGGTAAACCGTGGTTCCGCCTCGGCCGCTCAGGATGCCCTCGATTCCGGCCTCGCGCGACTCGTCGATGGGGAATCATTCGCGATCTATCCGGAAGGGACGCGCTCGCTCGACGGGCGCTTGTACCGAGGAAAGACTGGTGTTGCGTGGCTCGCACTCACCGCTAACGTTCCGGTCGTCCCGGTTGCATTGACAGGCACCGACAAAATTCAGCCGGTGGGCACCAAGGGCATCCGCTTTGCGAAGTTGCGCATCGAATACGGCCAACCGATGGACCTCTCGAGTTACGGTGAGGCGTCAAGCGGCAAAGCGCGACGCGATGCAACGGACGCAATCATGATCGAAATCCAGAAGATGTCCGGCCAGGAATTCGCGGGGATTTACAACGAGAAGCCCGCCACCACCATCAAGGCGAAGGTCAGACGACTGTTCCGGGGTCGGGCTCCGCTGACGTAGTGGTCGCGGCAAGTTCTGCGCGAATGGCATCCATGTCAAGTTTGCGAGCCTGCGCGATGATGTCTTCGAGCGCCGATTCTGGCGCTGCGCCGGACTGATTGAACAGCAAGATTCCGTCGCGAAACATCATGAGGGTCGGGATTGACTTAATTCCGGCCATCGCCGACAACTCCTGCTCCTCCTCGGTGTCAACCTTCGCAAAAGTAATGTCGGGATGTTTGTCGCTGACGCGTTCAAATATCGGACCGAACTGCCGGCACGGCCCGCACCACGCTGCCCAAAAGTCGACGAGCACGAACGAGTTTTCCGCGACAATCGCCGCTTCGAAAGCGCTTTTGTCAAACTCTACGGTCGCCATGAATCGCTTTCTGTTGTGCCAATAGTCTAAATCGTGTGAGACACCGAAGTCGCGTCACGGGCCGCGATCACTGCGGAAAGGGTGACGGGTTCATCGTGGTCCGTGCCAATCTCCCAGTGAGCGGTCAACTCGTCATACAGCGCCATGCCCAGCCCCGGCGTGCGATGAATCGCGAACGGGGTTCCGTGATTCGCAGCGGTGATGAGGATCGACTCAGGCGAGTTTCGCTGGGCGGTGATGGTGATTTTTGTCGCACGCCCGTGGCGGATAGCGTTCGAGATTATCTCTAGAACCACCGTCTGGAGGGCCTCTGCGGCGTCTAGGTCGTTGGCGAGCTCGGCCTCGATTCCCGGTCCTACGTCGAACGAAATGTCGCACATCCCCGACCAGAATTCCGCGACGTCTGCAATTCCGCGAATCACATCGATTGGAGGCGCGGTGTCGGCCGTGACCGTGTCGAGAACAGACTCGAGAACCTCGACCGCTTGTCTTTTTTCGGCCGTCGAGATTTTTCCCGAACCGTTCCGGATCAGGCGCGCTTGAGCGTTGACGCGTGATTGCACTGACGAGTGAAGTGAATGCGTGAGGTGCCGTTGCTGCAGCCACGCACGCCGGCGCGCTTCGGACAAGTCGATCGCCGTGTTCACTTGGGCAGTCTCGAGAGCGACCAGTTGCTCTCGACTGGAATAGGAACCGAGAATGAAACCTTGAAAAAGTAGTCCGAGGGCTGCAGCCCCGACGATGCTCATGAGCCACGGCTGGAATACAAATCCGTCGGGAAACAACAAAGCCTGATTGATGAGGTGCGGTGGAATCCATGCCACGGCGTGGACCGACGCCACGGAGGCCACGGCGAGGGAGGTCGACCAACGACGATTTCCCACAATCGCGACGATCAGGTGAACAAGACCAAAAACGCAGAGCCCCGAAACCAGACTGCAGAGAAAGGCGAGTTCGAAGGGAAGTATGTCAATCAAGACGGTACCCGAACCCAAGAAAACTCCAAGACCGGAATATGACGCACTCATCTGCTCGCTTAAACGTGGCCCTCCCTGGGGCATAGTGACACGTCGTGCAATCGACCCTCGATAGGGGGATGCTGCGGAGCCCTGGGCGGAAAGGTCGTGGCTGAGCGGTCGGATGACGCGGGCAGCGAGTTGGTCGAGTGAGTCGGCGAGCGCGGCGCGCCCACTCACCGTTGCAGTGACCGCTCGAATCGAACTCGTGACGGCGGGGCGCAACTTTTTGTCGACGTCGTCCAGAAAACGTTGGTGCGCCTTGCGGACGCTCCTCAATACGCGATCTCGTTCCTTTTCCGCGGCCACGGTTTCACTAATGACGAAGTCTC
>CALPQP020000043.1 GCA_943325745.2 Gulosibacter massiliensis | reverse complement strand
AGTGGCAGCCCACGCGTTGAGAAGCTCGGCGCTATAGAGCGAACCCGTTTCCATCACGTGAGTGGCGAGCAACCCGCGAACCGACTCGGCGTCATCGTCAGTCAACGCCGTCAGTTCGAGCTCACCCGAACGAATCGCCGCTTGGTTGACCGACGAAACGTCGAGATCGAGTACGTAGGCGTATCCGCCGCTCATACCTGCTCCAACGTTACGACCGGTCGAACCGAGAATGAGCGCAATCCCGCCGGTCATGTATTCGAGCGCGTGGTCGCCAGCGCCTTCGACCACGGCAATAGCGCCCGAGTTACGCACCGCGAATCGCTCACCCACGACGCCGGCTATGTACATCTCACCGCTCGTTGCCCCGTACCCGACGACGTTCCCAGCGATGATGTTGACGTTGGACGGGAACGTTGACTCGAGGGGCTGGCGCAGCACGATCCGGCCTCCGCTCAGGCCCTTGCCGACATAGTCGTTCGAATCCCCGATGAGGCGAAGGGTTAATCCGCTGGGAACGAAGGCGCCGAGTGATTGCCCTGCCGAACCGGCGAGCGAAATGTCGATGGTGTCCGGCGCAAGACCTTCTTCGCCGTGTGCTTTGGTTACAAAGTGCCCGAGCATCGTGCCGATTGCGCGATCGGTGTTGCGGATGTCGGCCGTGAGCGAGACCGGTGTCCCGTGAGCAAGCGCTTCCGCTGCGTCGCGAATGAAGGTGTGGTCAATGTGCGCCTCTAGCTCGTGGTTCTGTTGGCTCACGTTATGTCGGGGAGCATCATCGGCAAATGAAGGACCACGGAGAACGGGCGTAAGGTCGAGCCCTTCGGTCTTCCAGTGGTTGACCGCACGGTCTACGTCGAGAATCTCGCGGCGACCAATAGCTTCCGCCAGGGTTCGGAACCCCAACGACGCCAAGATCTCGCGAACCTCTTCCGCGAGGTACTCGAAGAACGTCTCGACGAATTCGGGTTTGCCGTTGAAACGCTCGCGCAAGAGCGGATTCTGCGTCGCAACTCCGACTGGGCACGTGTCGAGGTGACATGCGCGCATCATGATACAACCGCTCACGACCATCGGAGCGGTCGCAAAACCGTATTCCTCCGCACCAAGAAGAGCCGCAATGATGACGTCTCGACCCGTTTTCATCTGACCATCAACCTGCAGGACAACTCGCCCGCGCATATCGTTCAGCATGAGCGTTTGCTGGGCCTCCGCGAGCCCAAGTTCCCAGGGGGTTCCCGCGTGCTTCAGTGACGACAGCGGGCTGGCGCCCGTGCCACCGTCGTGACCCGAGATCAAAATGACATCGGCCTTCGATTTGGCGACGCCGGCCGCGACAGTTCCAACGCCCGCCTCGGACACTAGTTTGACATGTATTCGTGCGGACGGATTAGAACGCTTGAGGTCGAAGATGAGTTGCTTGAGGTCTTCGATCGAATAGATATCGTGGTGTGGCGGTGGTGAAATAAGACCGACACCCGGTGTCCCCATCCGTGTCCTCGCAATCCACGGGTACACCTTGTTCGACGGAAGTTGCCCTCCCTCGCCCGGCTTTGCACCCTGAGCCATCTTGATTTGGATGTCGTCGGCGTGAGTGAGGTACATGCTCGTCACTCCAAATCGACCACTCCCGACCTGCTTGATTGCGCTGCGACGCTCGGGGTCCAACAAGCGGTCGACCGATTCGCCGCCCTCTCCGGTGTTCGATCGAGCGCCGAGCCGGTTCATCGCGATCGCGAGCGTCTCGTGCATCTCTTGAGATATTGCCCCGTAGGACATCGCTCCCGTTGAGAATCGACGAATTATGTCGTGAGCAGATTCAACCTCGTCGAGTGGAACAGATTCGCGATCGGCAGCAAACCGGAAAAGTCCTCGAAGCGTCATGAGACGTTCCGCCTGTTCGTCGACGGCCTTGGTGTAAACACGGAAGATGTCGTAGCGCTTTTCACGCGTCGCGTGTTGCAACTTGAACACTGTCTCTGGATTGAAGAGGTGGGGAGGTCCTTCGCGTCGCCAGGAGTACTCGCCACCCACTGGAAGTACTTCGTGGAAGGTCGCTGGGTTACCGTAGGCGACCTCATGCCGTCGACGTGTTTCTTCGGCGATGATGTCCATCGTCACACCACCGAGAATGCTCGTGACACCGGTGAAATAGCGATCGACGACTTCCGTACTGAGACCGACAGCCTCGAATGCCTGCGCGCCGGCGTAGGACGCGACCGTGGAGATGCCCATCTTTGACATTGTCTTGAGCAGTCCCTTGCCCAATGCGTAGATGATGTTGGCAACAGCCTCTTCGGGAGTGATTCCGGTGATGAGGCCTGTTCGAACCAACAGTTCGGCGGTCTCCATTGCGAGGTACGGGTTAATCGCCGATGCACCGAATCCGACAAGTGTTGCAACGTGGTGTACCTCTCGGACGTCTCCCGCCTCGACAATCAGAGACGACTGCATACGCCGACCGGTTCGGATCAGGTGGTGGTGAATTGCCGACAACATCAGTAGCGAGGGGATTGGAGCCAGGTCAGCGTCCGAGTCGCGATCGCTGAGAACAACGAACATCGCTCCGTTGTCGAGTGCCGAATCAACCTCCGCACACATCTGGTCCAGCCGACGCTCCATCGCCTGCGCGCCTTCATCGATCCGATACAGCCCCGAGACGACGTGGGTCACGGGCCGTCCGTCGTGTTGCAGGTGAATTATTTTGGCCAGTTCATCGTTGTCGATGACGGGAAAGGGCAGAGCAACCTGACGTGCGTGGCCAGGTGTTGCATCCAACAAGTTTCGTTCAGGACCGAGCCCAACGTGCAACGAGGTCACGATTTCTTCACGAATTGCATCAAGTGGTGGGTTGGTGACTTGAGCAAACTGTTGGGCGAAATAGTCGAACAAGAGTCGGGGACGTTCGGACAGCACCGCCACCGGTGAGTCGCTCCCCATCGCTCCAAGGGGTTCCGCGCCGGATTGCGCCATCGGCATAATCAGAACTCGCACTTCTTCTTCCGTGTAACCAAAGGTCTTCTGCCGTCGTTGGACGGACGGAGCGGTGTGAATGATATGTTCGCGCCACGGGAGTTCCTCGAGAGCAATCGCATTATCGCGGGACCACTCCCCCCACGGGCCGGCGGTCGCAACAGACTCCTTGATTTCAGCATCCTCGATGATGCGACCGTTGACCGTGTCCACCAGGAACATCCGTCCCGGCTGAAGGCGTCCTTTGCGAATCACCTTTTTCGGGTCAACGTCGTAGACGCCAATCTCTGACGCCAAGACCACGAGTCCGTCGTCAGTAACAAGGAATCGACCAGGTCGCAGACCGTTCCGATCCAGTGTGGCGCCGGCGATTGCACCATCCGAAAACGCAAGTGCCGCGGGTCCGTCCCAGGGTTCCATGAGTGACGAGTGATAACGGTAAAAGTCTCGTCGCGCGGTATCCATTGACTCGTCGTTTTCCCAGGCCTCGGGGACCATCATCATGATTGCGTGAGGCAACGACCGCCCGGCCAGCTCGAGGAGTTCGACTACCTCGTCGAACGACGCCGAGTCACTCGCGCCTTCGGTCACAATCGGAAAAAGGGACGTCAGATCACCGAGTACGCCCGACGACAATTGCGACTGACGTGCGCGCATCCAGTTCCGATTCGCGTTGATCGTGTTGATTTCTCCGTTGTGTGCGATGTAACGGAAGGGTTGAGCGAGCGGCCACGACGGAAAGGTGTTGGTCGAGAAACGCGAGTGAACAACCGCCAGTGTGGACTCAACCCGGTCGTCCGAGAGGTCGGGAAAAAACGGCTCGAGTTGAAGAGTTGTCACCATCCCTTTGTAGACAATCGTGCGACTGGACAGCGATGGGAAATACGTTCCCAACTCACGCTCGGCGCGCTTACGAAGCCGAAATGTTTTTCTATCGAGGTCGATACCCGACGCAGTGCCGTTGGCGTCCGCCAGAAACAGTTGTTCAAAAGCGGGCATAACTTCCCGTGCAAGACTCCCAAGGTGGGCGGGGTCGGTTGGGACAGACCGCCAACCCAGAACGGAAAGCCCTTCGCTCAACGCGATCTCTGCGATTCGCGCCTTTTCGGAATCTCGCTGTGCCTCATTGAGCGGTAGGAAGGCGATTCCAGCGGCGTAAAGGCCGGTTACCGGCAAAGCGAAAGGAAGAACTGAGCGAAAGAAGCGATCCGGAACCTGAATTTGAATTCCAGCTCCGTCGCCGGTACCGGCGTCAGAGCCGACCGCGCCTCGGTGCTCTAGGTTACGGAGGCTAGACAGTGCGATAGCGATGATGTCGTGTCCAGCCGAACCACGCATCGTAGCGACCATCGCGAATCCGCACGAGTCCTTCTCGTGCGAAGGGTCATAGAGACCTGTTCTCGCCGGGACGGCGCTGAAACGCTCAAACGGGTTCAACAGAATCATCGTCCTTCCGGGATCAGGGACGACGTTGGCCCACGGTCAACTAACGGAACTCAAGAAAGTCAACGAGAAGGGCTTGTGGCTCTAGATCGCGACACGGTGGACTCGGCTTCGCCGGCGAGTTCCTCCGCGGTATAGGTGTCCCCCGATTCTAGCCTTTTCTCTGACGCCGAGTTGTGCCCGAGACGGTAGCCGGAGGGCTCGAAACCAGGATGGCGCCACCCCTGCACAAGGAATATGACAACTCCGAGTATTACGGCTGCAACCGCGCCCCAGACGTTGACGCGGACACCGAGGAACGACTCACTCGGGTCGAGGCGGATAGTTTCGATCGCGATGCGACCAATTCCGTACCAGACGAGATACACCGCAAAATTTCGGCCCCACTGCAGAGTGAACCTGCGACCGGCCCAGATGATGACCGCCGCACCGAGCAGGTTCCATAGCGCTTCGTACAGGAAAGTGGGGTGAAACAGGGTTCCGGGAGGCAGGCCAAGTGGATAGGAGGGATTGAGCAGATCGATCTCTAACCCCCAGGGCAGATCAGTCGGACCGCCGAACAGTTCCTGGTTGAAATAGTTTCCGAAACGGCCGATCGCTTGCGCGATGATGAGGCCGGGAGCGATCCCATCGAGCAGGGCCGTGAAACGAAGTCCGCTGATGCGACACCCGATCCAGCCACCAACAGCGCCGAGAATAAGGGCGCCGAAAATCGCGAGCCCCCCTTCCCATACGTAGAAGACCCGTGCGATGTCTTGGCCCGCAAAGTAGTCAGTCGGGTGAGTGATGACGTGGTACGCCCGACCACCGATGATTCCGAGCGGGATGACGAAGAGAGCGATGTCGAGAATCAGCCAAGACTCGACCCCGCGCGCAACGAGTCTGCGATTGGTGACCACGAGCCCGATTACGATTCCGAGCAGAATGCACAGCGCGTAGGCGTGAACAGTCAAGTTGAAGGTGGCCCACGTCGCTCCCATTTCACGCAGCCATTCCCCAACATTGAACGACCGCCACTCAATGGGCGGAGAGGGGATGCTGGCGAGAATCATGGACGTCCTTTCGACACATTTAGCCTAAGCCTGGACGGCACTGAGACCCGCCACCAGTTCGGAGGTTGCACGAGCGACACCCTCAGGTCCACCGGTCGTGAGGGCGGAAACGAGGTGAGACCCGACGATTGCCCCCGAGGCGTATCCGGTGACACTGCGAACTTGCTCTGCGTTAGAGATTCCGACGCCAACACAGACGTGTGTGGCGCCCAACCCGACGAGGCGATCCACGAGTGACCGTGCAGCGACGTCAACATCGGCACGAGCGCCGGTAATCCCCATTGTCGACACCGCATAGACAAAACCGCGGGAATTGGTGATCGTCGCGACCAACCGTTCATCTGTCGACGACGGTGCGGCGAGAAAGACTCGGTCGAGCCCATGGGCGTCTGATGCCACGATCCATTCCGATGCCTCATCGGGAATCAAGTCAGGTGTGATGAGTCCGACTCCCCCAGCTTCTTTGAGGTCTCTGGCGAAACGGTCTACTCCGTACTGCACAACGGGGTTCCAATAGGTCATCACCAAAATCGGAGTGTCAACTTTCGCGGTCACGCCACGGATAATGTCGAACAACTGAGCCAGCCGGAAACCCGCTTCCAGCGAAGCGTTCGTCGCACGCTGAATGACCACCCCGTCCATCACGGGGTCGGAATACGGCACGCCGAGTTCGATGATGTCGACACCGGATTCGGACAGCGCGATAAGTGCATCGATTGACGCCTGAACGTTCGGGAAACCAGCCGGTAGGTAGCCAATCAGCACTCCGCGTCCGTCTGTGCGTGCCGCGTCAATGACCGATTCGACGCGCGAGCTCACTGTGCGTCCTTGAGGAAACCGAAATAACGACCCGCCGTCTCCATGTCTTTGTCTCCACGCCCAGAGAGATTGATGAGAATAATGTCGGACGGCGAAAGTGTGCGCGCGAGGTCGAGCGCTCCCGCGAGAGCATGCGCGGTCTCAATCGCGGGAATGATTCCCTCGGTCCTGGACAGATCCAGCATTCCTTGCATCGCTTCGGCGTCAGAGATTCCGACGTAGGTTGCCCGCCCACTATCTTTCAGCCACGCGTGCTCGGGCCCGATGCCAGGGTAATCGAGCCCAGCCGAGATCGAGCGTGATTCGATCGTCTGTCCGTCTTCGTCCTGCAAAACGTAAGTCTTCGCGCCATGCAAAACACCCGGACGCCCGCGTTGCAGCGTCGCCGCGTGTCGAGGTGTATCTATCCCATCGCCGGCCGCTTCGTAGCCAACCAGCGCAACATCGTCGTCGAGAAACGCGTGGAAGATGCCCATCGCGTTGCTTCCACCGCCAACACACGCCACCACGGCGGTGGGCAGT
>CALPQP020000042.1 GCA_943325745.2 Gulosibacter massiliensis | reverse complement strand
TGGCGATTTTTTCGTGATGCCGAATGACCTCGGCGACAATAAAGTTGAGGAACTTCTCGGCGAAGACTGGGTCCAGGTTCGCGTCGTGAGCTAGAGCGGTAAGCCGATCGATTTGCGTCGCTTCACGCGTCTTGTCCGACAGTGGCAGCCCAGCACGAGCCTTCAATTGGCCAACCTTCTGCGTAAATCGAAATCGCTCGGCAAGCATGTGGATCAGTGCGGCGTCGACATTGTCAATACTCTGTCGCAAGTCACGAAGCTCGGCAGCCGTTTCCTCATCCATGGGTTCAGCCTACAAAGCATCGCGTCCAACCGCATCGGTTGCCGCTGGACGCGTGTCACCCCACCCCTGGGGGTCTAGTTGTCTGGTTCGTCTTCTTCTTCGTCGCTGTCGTCTTCTTCGTCTTCGTCATCATCAGAGTCATCATCAGAGTCATCATCAGAGTCGTCGTCAGAGCCCGACGAACCCGAGGAACCCGAGGAACCCGAGGAACCCGAGGAACCCGACGAGTCGTCATCAGCGTCATCACTAGAGTCGTCATCAGCGTCATCACTAGAGTCGTCATCGGAATCAATCGTTGCGTCAGCATTGGGGATACCGTCACCGTCGCTGTCAACCGTCTGGCTAATGATGAGTGTCGGATCCTCCGAATTATCGAGAGCAGTTCCAACCTCGCGAACCAGCGTCGAATCGAAAAATTCCATCGGAATATCCCCGACTATGTCGTTGACAAGCTGGTCGGTCGGTTGGACGCCAAGGTTATTCAGCACGGTGACCACGATTGCTCGTTTTATTGCGCTCTGATCCGCGGCCTGGGCCGGCGTAGTGCTGGTGAACACGACCGCACCGATGACCGCGGCGGTCACAAAAGCAGATGTGCGGATCACGGGGTGGCCTCGTCCGCGTCGGCTCGCTGGCGCCACATATCGAGCGTTCCCTCGGCGATTGCCGCCCGTGCCGCCTCCACCTCGGGTGCTGTGACGACACCCTTGGTCAGCGCCTTTTCGACATCACCCGCGACAAGGAGGACCGCAGCGAGAACCACACCACGTGCCGATACGTCAGTCCCTAGGTCGGCAGTGAGAATTTCGTTTCCGGTGAGTACGCTCATGGACTCGCTGGGAACGGTCGGGGCACAGCCTGCAAGCGTCGTCAGCAACAACGCTGCGGACGCCACAGTGGTGACAATGAGGCGCTGTGTCATGCGCTTCCTTTGATGTTCCATATCCCCAGTGTAAATCCGACAATCTCTGTCCGTTCGGGCTTTAGCCAAATCTTGGACAAAACTTGGATGTTCTAGTCGAGAAGGTCGTGAATTGCGATGATTTCGTCCCGGGCAGGTCCGACGCCAATCGCCGAGAACCGGGCACCGGATATTTTTTCGATGGCGTGAACGTAGTTCTGTGCGTTTGCCGGGAGGTCCGCAAAGGAACGTGCGGTCGAGATGTCTTCGGTCCAGCCGGGGAACGATTCGTATACGGGTGTCGCGTGGTGGAAATCAGATTGGTTAATAGGCATTTCATCGAAACGAACCCCGTCGACCTCATAGGCAACGCAGACCGGGATTTCGGTGAGCCCCGTGAGCACATCGAGCTTGGTGAGGACAAAGTCGGTAATTCCGTTAATGCGCGCCGAATAACGTGCAATCGGGGCGTCGTACCATCCGCATCGACGCGGGCGGCCGGTGGTCGTGCCGAATTCAGCGCCGGCCTGTCGAAGTCGCTCACCTTCCTCGTTATCGAGTTCCGTCGGAAAGGGACCAGACCCAACGCGAGTCGTGTACGCCTTGACGATTCCGATCACGCGGGATATCCGGTTCGGTCCGATGCCCGACCCTGTTGACGCGCCGCCGGCGGTCGAGTTGGACGACGTGACAAACGGGTACGTGCCGTGGTCGACATCAAGCATCGTTGCTTGGCCGCCTTCGAACAAGACCGTCTTCCCGTCGGCGAGCGCCTCGTGAAGCAGCAGCGACGTGTCGCACACCAAGGGGCGAAGGCGGTCGGCGTACGACAGCAGTTCGTCGACGATTTCGTCGGCGGTTATCGCTCGGCGGTTGTAAATCTTGACGAGGAGGTGGTTCTTCATGTCCAGGGCGCCGTCGACCTTCTGGCGCAGAATTCCTTCGTCGAAAATATCTTGGATGCGGATCCCCACGCGGTTGATTTTGTCGGCGTAGGTGGGTCCGATTCCGCGACCCGTGGTCCCGATCTGGCGCTTTCCGAGGAATCGTTCCGTGACCTTGTCGAGCGTGCGGTGGTAGGAGGTGATGACGTGAGCGTTGGCCGACACGCGAAGCCGTGATACGTCGATGCCGCGACTGGTCAGGGCGTCGAGCTCCTCGAACAAGACCTCGAGGTCGATGACGACGCCGTTTGCGATGACGGGCACGACGCCCTCGGTAAGGATTCCGGAGGGCAAGAGGTGCAGCGCGTACTTTTCGTTCCCGATGACAACCGTGTGACCGGCGTTGTTTCCACCGTTAAATTTGACGACGTGATCGATACGTCCCGCGATGAGGTCGGTTGCCTTACCCTTACCCTCGTCACCCCACTGGGCTCCAATGATGACTACTGCGGGCATGTCGATTCCTTCGATCGGCGAACTTTTCCAGTCTACCGTTTGGCGACGATGTGCTCTCGGATCCAGGAGTGCATGATGATGGCCGCGGCAGCCGACGCATTAAGCGACCGCGTAGAACCAAATTGTTCGATTTCGACGACGAGGTCGCTCGCGGCGATGGCTTCGGTAGACAGCCCCGGGCCCTCTTGGCCGAACAGCAACACGCACGCCTCGGGCAACGAGGTTTCATCAATCGACACCGAGCCCGGTACGTTGTCGACGCCGACGACCGTCAGTTTGTGGGTTCGTGCCCATTCGAGAAATTCGTCGATCGTGGGGTGGTGAATCACATGCTGGTAACGATCGGTGACCATCGCCCCGCGCTTGTTCCAGCGCCGGCGGCCGACGATGTGGACCGTATTTGCGAGGAACGCGTTCGCGGTGCGAACAATCGACCCGATGTTGAGGTCGTGTTGCCAGTTCTCGATCGCGACGTGAAATCGGTGACGCTTGGAATCAAGGTCAGCGACAATCGCTTCCATCGTCCAATAGCGGTATTCGTCGATGACGTTGCGGGTGTCGCCATTTTCGAGGAGCGCTGGGTCGAGCTTGGGGTCGGTCGGCCACTCTCCACTCCACGGGCCAACGCCGTGTGTAGAAAGTTCGGGTGTCGCCGAATCGCGTTCGTCTTCCGTCACTCTGTTAACTTAGGGGAATGACCGAGACCCACATCGTGCGGGGCGACAACCTCGAACTATTGAGGCGACTGCCGGACGAAACTTTCCAGGTCGTATATTTTGACCCGCCATTCAATACCGGTCGACGACAAGAACGCCAGTCACTGAAGACCGTGCGCGCCGAGGGCGGGACAAGAACTGGATTCGGCGGTGCGTCCTACGAGACGGTCAAGGGTATTTTGTACGGGTACGACGACGCATTCGAAGACTATTGGGGGTTCCTCGAACCCCGACTTGTCGAGGCGCACCGAGTGCTCACTGATTCGGGCACGCTGTACCTTCACCTCGACTATCGAGAGGCGCACTACGCCAAGGTCGCGTTGGATGCGATGTTCGGGCGCGAGAGTTTTCTCAACGAAATCATCTGGGCGTACGACTATGGCGCGAAGTCAACCACACGGTGGCCGACGAAACACGACACGATTTTGGTGTACGTGAAGAACCCTGCGACATATTTTTTTGATTCGGCTGAGGTCGATCGCGAGCCGTACATGGCGCCTGGTCTGGTTACCCCCGAGAAGGTCGCGCGCGGAAAACTGCCGACCGATGTCTGGTGGCACACCATTGTGTCCCCAACAGGCAAGGAAAAGACGGGGTACGCGACCCAAAAGCCCGTCGGAATTCTGCGGCGGATGATCGCCGCGTCGAGTCGGCCGGGTGATTGGGTCCTCGATGCGTTCGCGGGAAGCGGGACCACGGGTGCGGCCGCTCGTGAGCTCGGTCGCCATGTCGTCTTGATTGACCAGTCCGACGACGCCGTCGCGGTAATGGAATCGCGGCTCGGTGTTAAGGGGTCGCGGTCGGTTCCGGAGTTGCCTCCGCGCCCCGCGTAATCAATTTGCCGGCGAGATCACCGTCGATTGGGTCGCCGCTCGACAGGTTCACGAAACAGTAATACCGCGTCTCACCCGAGTCCCACGCTGCCACTGAAACGGGGTAAGCCGACGACACGAGCAGGTCAGGGTAGGTATTCGCGCTCGCCAGATTGAGGACGCCCTTGCGCGAACATTCCGCCATCGCGGCGTTCCCCACGACATCGTCGCCGGGGTAAGAAAGGTAAGACCCGTCTACAGCGAGATCGCCGGCGTAGACGAGTTGCGCGGAGTGCGGGGTCGCACAATCGACCACGATAAACGTCGAGGCCCACGCGGTGTCAAACGGATCGAGGCATTCACCTCCGAAAAGTTCGATGAACGAGTATTCGCCCGGCGGCTGAGCAGTCGTCGGTGCAACCGGCGCTTCGGTAACTTCGGGGGTCGGCGCGGTAGCCGGCGAGGCCAGGAGCCCGCCCGCAAGGTATGCACCAATCGCAACGATGACGACGAGGATTCCCCCAACAATCAATAGCAGTCGCCGGCGTAAACGCGCCTCGTCCGATGGTCTCGGTTCTCGAGCTGGTCTTGACGAGTCGGGGTGTGGACTTCCCGGTGCAGCGACCAACGGGATCGTCGGGGCCGACGCGTCATTGAACGAGAACAGCGCGTCGATTCGGTCGATTCCGCTCATTTCTTCCGACGGGGTGGGCGGTGTGACGACCGGTGTAACCGGCGCAACGAGTTCGGGCACCGCCGTCGCCGGCAAATCAACCGCGTCAAGAGTCTCGGTGGGAGGGTAATCGGTCGCCACCGCCGGAATTGAGTAATCTACCGGGAGCACCGGCTCAAACAACGTGACCGGAGGCAAGTCGTCGGTCTCGAAATCGAGGTCAAGGTCGTGTCGGTTTGACGGCATCTCGACCGACTCCCAAGGGACTATCGGAGTGGTCGGAGCGATGGGCTCAACCGGCACGACGTGCTCAACCGGTGCTGAGTCGCTCGTCGGCGTCAGTCCAGCGAAGGGGTTGACCACCGGGCGCGCGGCATCGGGGACTGTTCCGTTATCGCCCTGGATGGCGCGATCAAAGGCGTCTTTGAGCCAGTCGACGTCGTCCCGAGAGTCGTCGTTGTCCTTGTCGGTCATGATTCCAACCCCAAATCACTCAGTGAAATCGCCGCTCGATATTCGTAGCCGGCGGCTTCGATAACTTCCTTTGCGCCCGTGTTTCGGTCCACAACAACGGCAATCGCGACGACAGTCGCGCCCACCTTTTCCAGCGCTGCCGCGGCAGCAAGCGGAGAACCGCCGGTCGTCGACGTGTCTTCGAGCACGACGACACGCTTTCCCTCGAGGTCGGGGCCTTCGACCTGCTTCCCGCGGCCGTGGTCTTTGGGCTCTTTGCGAACGACGAACGCGTCGTAGGCTTTGCCCTTCAGGACACCCCGATGTAGAACGGCCGACGCAATCGGGTCAGCGCCCATGGTCAGTCCGCCCACGGCGGCGATGTCGGGGATGTCCGCGATGAGCTCGACCATGACGTCACCAATCAGTGGAGCCACCCGGTGGTCGAGGCTGACACGGCGGAGGTCGATGTAATAGGTCGCCTTCACCCCGCTCGTCAGAGTGAAATCACCGAAAAAAACCGCGTTGTCCTTGATGAGGGACGCGAGTTGCGAGCGGTCGTCGGTCATTCCTTAACCTTAGCGAACGCCTAAACTCGCACTCGTGCGCATTGCGACCTGGAACATCAACTCGATTCGAACTCGAGTCGATCGCGTCGTTGACTGGCTGGGTGCGAGCGACATTGATGTTCTCGCTCTGCAAGAGACAAAGTGTCGCGACGACCAGTTCCCACGGGCCGCACTCGAGGCAGCCGGGTACGACATCGCGTGCCACGGGTTGTCACAGTGGAACGGAGTCGCGTTCATCTCGAGGATCCCGATGACGGACATCACCGTCGGATTCGACGGGATGCCCGGGTTCGCCAAGGACCACGACGGGGATGACCCGCCTCTCGAAGCCCGCGCGATCGGCGTCACGGTCGAAGGGGTTCGCCTCTGGAGTTTGTACGTCCCGAACGGGCGGTCGCTCGATGACCCGCACTTCGATTACAAGCTGCGCTGGCTCGAGGCTCTGCGAACGTCGACCGCATCGGAAATGACGACGTTCGACCAGCTCGCGATCATGGGGGATTTCAACATCGCTCCCCTCGATGACGACTGCGGTGACCCGCGAATGGTTCCCGGCCTATCGACCCACATTTCGCCCGTCGAACGCGAATCATTCGCGAAGTTTGAGTCGATCAACATGACCGACTGCGTTCGGCCGCGTGTCCCGGAGGGCTACACCTATTGGGACTACAAAAACCTCTCCTTCCCGCGCAACGAGGGTCTGCGCATCGACTTCATCCTGGGTTCGCCAGCGTTTGCGGCGAACGTCACCGACGCCTTCATCGACCGTGATCAGCGCAAGGGCGAACAACCGAGCGACCACGTTCCCGTCGTTGTCGAAATTGGTGGAGCGGACGAAGACGACGACCGCCCGATGTTTTGGTAACAGACGAAAGGAAAACGAATCATGGCACTTGACCCCACCGATGTCCGCGGCGTCTGCGATTACATGAACGACCCATCAATGGCCGACCACATGCGATTCATGGCGGAAAAACTGGCCGGAGCAGAGCTCGAATCGACCGTTCTGCTGGTCGACATCACCGAAACAAACGGCGTTTTCTCGATTGAAAAGAACGAAGAGACCCGCGAGGTTTCCATCCCGTGGACAT